>DASZZN010000023.1 GCA_035544955.1 Candidatus Dormiibacterota bacterium | reverse complement strand
CGGCGATCAAGGGCCTCTACGGCAAGCCAACGATCATGAACAATGTCGAGACGGTCTGCAACCTGCCGCACATCGTCATCAACGGTGCCGACTGGTTCGGCACCATGGGGACGCCAACCGGGAAGGGGACACGGGTGTGGTGCATGAGCGGGCATGTCAACCGCCCGGGCAACTATGAGTTGGAAAACGGCACGCCGATTCGCGAGCTGATCGAGGAGCACGGTGGCGGCGTCTGGAAGAACCGCAAGCTCAAGGCGTTCCAGCCGGGCGGCGCCTCGATGATGGTGTTGCTGCCCGAGCATCTCGACGTCGGCCTGGACTTCGACGCAATCCAGAAGGCCGGCTCGCTGGCGGGCGCCGGCGCGATGGTCGTCATGGACGAAACCACCTGTATGGTCGACGCCGCTCGGCGCTACGTAAAGTTCTTCCACCACGAGAGTTGCGGTAAGTGCACGCCTTGCCGCGAGGGCACTTTCTGGATGTCGAATCTATTTGATCGCTTCGAAGGCGGGGAGGCGAAAGCCACCGACGTCGACCTGCTGCTCGACATCGGGTACAGCATCGATGGGCGCTCCTTCTGTCCCCTCGGCGATGCCTCGACCTGGTTCCCACGCAGCGTCATCAAGTTTTTCCGCGACGAGTTCCTCGAGCACGTCTCGGAAAAGGGCTGTCCCTTCAAGAAGACGGCGCAGGAGGCGGTCGCCTGATGGCCACGGTCCAGACCGACCAGGTCACGCTCACGATCGACGGGCAGTCCGTCACCGTTCCCAAGGGCACCCTGATCCTCGACGCGGCCAAGGCGATCAACATCGACATCCCGATCTTCTGCTCGCATCCGAAGATGGCCCCGGTTGCCGTCTGCCGGATGTGCCTGGTCGAGGTGGAGAAGATGCCGAAGTTGCAGCCGGCCTGCGCCGTGTACGTCGCCGACGGCATGGTCGTGAAAACGACCACCGAGCAGGTTGGCAAGTACCAGAAGGGTGTCCTCGAGCTCCTCCTGATCAACCACCCCCTCGACTGCCCGATCTGCGACAAGGGCGGCGAATGCCCGCTGCAGGACCAGACCTTCCAATATGGCCCCGGCGCCAGCCGCTTCGAATTTCCGAAGGCGCATTTCGACAAGGGTGTGCCGCTTTCCGACAAGATCGTCCTCGACCGCGAGCGCTGCATCCTGTGCTGGCGCTGCACCAGGTTCAGTGAGGAGATCTCAGGGGAGCGCGAGCTGGCGCTGATCCAGCGGGGGGTCCACACCATCATCGGCACCTTCAACGACGAACCGGCCCAGTCGAACTACCAGGGCAACTGGACAGAGATCTGCCCGGTCGGCGCGCTGACCTCGCGGCAGTATCGATTCGTCAGCCGCCCCTGGGACCTGGACCGCACCGCCAGCGTTTGCCCCGGCTGCAGCATGGGTTGCAACATCCACCTCGACGCCCGCAGCAACCGGATCGGACGCTTCCAGTCGCGAGAAAACCTCGCGGTCGACGACGGCTGGCTCTGCGATATGGGTCGCTACAGCTTCCCGCATTTCCAGCGCACCACGCAGGACCGGCCGCAGATCCGCCGCAACGGCGCGCTGGAAAAGGTCACCTATGACGAGGCGATCGCCTTCACGGCCGATGCGCTGAAGCAGCTCAAGCAGGCCGGTGCCCAGGCGGCGGGGTGGGCCTCGCCGGCGGCCAGCAACGAGGAGCTCTTCCTCTTCCAGCGACTCTTCCGCGAGGTTCTCGGCTCGCCCAACATCGATCACCGCAGCGGCGTCCTCGAAGATGCCGAGACGGACGATATGACGCTGCCGATCGCCGACATCGAGCGCTGCGACCATGTCGTCCTGCTGGGTGGCCAGGATGTCATCGATGCGGCGCCGGTGCTCCACCTGCGTCTGTTCAAGAGCCAGCGCAAGGGCCTCCAGGTCTCGAAGGTCGGCGCTGCCGACGTCAAGAAAGCTCTCGACGCCGTCCCCGCGGAGGCTCACGCGGTTGGCATCCTGGCGGCGGAAACCAACAAGAAGGCGGCCGTCGAGCTCCAGGGCAAACTGCAAAAGAAGGTGAAGGGCAGCGTCCGACGGCTGATCGTGACCACCGGACCCAACGGGCGCGGTGCCAAGGACCTCGGCATCCTGCCGCACCGTGGGCCTGGCTATGTCTCGCTCAACGGAACGTCGGGAAAGGGGAGGGTGGAGTGGCCGGGCGCCGGCGTCAAGGCGCTCTACGTGCACGAGTCCAGCCCGCTGAACGGCTTCGTGCCGACCGATGCCGAATCGATGTGGCTGTCCGCGCTGCCGCTGGTGATCTTCCACCGCTTCAAGCCATCGCTCCTCGACGAGGTCGCCCACGTCATCATCCCGGGCCATGCCTTCACGGAAAAGGACGGCACCGTGACCAACATGGAGGGTCGCGTGCAGCGGATTTCGAAGGGCATCGACGCCGCTTGGGTGAGGGAAGACTGGCGCGTCTTCCAGGAGATCGCGAACAAGCTCGGCGCCTCCTGGGATTACGCGAGCGTCGAGGGGATCACGGCCGACCTGGTCCGCGCGCTGCCACCCTATGCCGCGGTCAACCAGGGCGCGCCGGTGCGCTGGAGCGAACAGCGATGACGCTCGAAGTCGTCGTCGAGACCTTGATCAAGGCGGTCATCGTGATCGGGGCCTTGCTGACCGGCTTTGCGTATCTCACGCTGTTCGAGCGGAAGGTACAGGCGCGCATGCAGCAGCGGCCGGGACCGAACCGGGTCGGCCCTTGGGGACTCCTGCAGCCGGCGGCCGACGGCTTGAAGCTGTTCTTCAAGTCGAGCAGCGCACCGTCGAGCCGCGACCGATTTCTTTACCTGCTGGCGCCGATGATCTCGATCATGGCGGCGCTCGCCAGCTTCGCGATCATTCCGATCAGCGGGCCCGGTCCGCTCAACTTCTTCGGCCATCCAGTCGGCTGGTACGTGATGAACGTCAACATCGGCGTTCTCTGGTACTTCGCGGTGACGTCAGTGGGCGTCTATGGCATCTTTCTTGCCGGTTACTCATCGAACAGCAAGTACTCGATGCTCGGTGCGCTGCGCTCATCAGCCCAGATGATCAGCTACGAGATGGCGCTCGGCCTCTCGCTGGTCCCGGTCTTCATCCTGGCCGGCTCCGCCCGGCTGGTCGATATCGTCAACGCCCAACACACCTGGTGGTTCATCCTCCCGTTGCTGCCGGCATTCTTCCTGTACTTGATTGCGGGCATCGCCGAGACGAACCGTGCGCCCTTCGATCTACCGGAAGCCGAGACCGAGCTGGTTGCCGGCTATCACACCGAGTACTCGGGGTTGCGCTTCGCGCTCTTCTTCATGGCGGAGTACATCAACATGATCATCGTCAGCTCGGTCGCCACCATCGTCTTCCTCGGCGGCTGGTGGGGCCCACTCGGCATCCTGCCGGGCCCGTGGTGGTTCGTGTTGAAGGTGGTTGTGCTGCTGTACGTCTACGTCTGGTTGCGCGCCACGCTGCCCCGCATGCGCTATGACCGATTGATGGCGCTCAGCTGGAAGTCGCTGTTCCCACTGTCGCTGGCGATGATGATGATCACCGCCATCGTGGTGGTCGCCGCCCAGGGGACGCTCTGATGGCGCTTCGCGAGATCTTGCTGGGTCCCCTCTACATCGCCCGCGCCCTGGCGACAACCTTCAAGCACAACACCAAGCCGATCGTCACCATCGAGTACCCAGAGCGGCAGAAGGCGGTTCCACCGCGCGAGCGCGGCCGCCACATCCTGCACCGCTATGCCGATGGCCTCGAGAAGTGTGTCGGCTGCGAGCTCTGTGCCATCGCCTGCCCGGTGGGATGCATCGTGGTGGAGGCGGCCGAGAACACCCCCGAGCACCGGGTCTCACCTGGAGAGCGCTACGCCAAGCGATACGAGATCAACTTGCTGCGCTGCATCTATTGCGGCATGTGCGAGGAGGCCTGCCCCTACGACGCCATCACCATGGGCCCCCGCTACGACCTCGCGGACGACCATCCGGACAAGTTCATCGCCGTGAAAGAGGACATGCTGGAACCGCTCTCCGCCAGCCTGAGCGATACGGCTGTCCCGTCCGGATCCCCGTCCGCCCAGCCGGTGCCGCGCAAGTGGTAGTCGGGTTCGCCATCGTGGCGGCCTGGGAGGTGGTGACGGCGGTCGGCGTGGTGGCGTTCCGCAAGCCGATGTACAACGCGCTCTCGCTGGTGGCCAACATGCTCGGCCTGGCAGTGCTCTTCCTGATGTTGAACGCGCAGTTCCTGTTTGCCGCGCAGATCATCGTCTACGCCGGTGCCGTGATGGTGCTCTTCGTCTTCATTATCGCCCTCATGAACCCGGAGGCGGATATCAGCTTCAGGCCACGGGGCACGGAGTGGATCTACGGTGTCGTGTTCGGCGTCATCTTCGCCGCGCTGCTGGGCGGCTTGCTCTTCAACCGCGGGCTGACCGGCCGTCTCGGTACGTTCACGCCCGAGGTGATCGCTGCCGCGGGCAACGTGCAAACTATCGGCATCCTCCTCTATACCCGGTTCCTGTTGCCGGTCGAGGTCACGTCCGTCCTCTTGCTGATCGCGGCGGTCGGCGCGGTCTACCTGGCGATGCGGAGGATCCGCTGATGCCGGTTCCCGCCTCGACCTTCCTGCTCTTGAGCGCCGTCCTCTTTACGTTGGGGGCGATCGGCTTCATGGTGCGGCGTAACCCGCTCGTGGTCTTCATGTGCATCGAGCTGATGCTCAACGCCGTCAACCTGGCCTTCGCCGCGATGAGCCGCTACCTGAACTCGCTCGACGGCGTCGTCTTCGCCTTCCTCGTGATCACGGTCGCGGCGGCAGAGGTGGTGGTCGGGATCGCCATCATCGTGCAGGTCTATCGGGCCGGCCGGCAGATGGATGTCGACGAGCTCGACTTGATGAAGGAGTAGCGGGCGGTGGAGATCCTCGCGCCGCTGGTCCTCCTAGCGCCAATCGCGGGGTTCCTGGTCAACGCCCTCTTCGGCCGGCTGCTGCCCAAGCGCGTGGTCGGATGGGTCGGAGCAGGCAGCATCGGATTGGCCTTCGTCTTCGTGCTGCTGATCTTCTCGCAAGTGCTCGGCGGTCAGAAGATCGACCAGACCTATTTCACCTGGTGGCAGAGCGGCGACTTCAACGTCCCCTTCAACCTCTACGTCGATGCGCTATCGACCCTGATGGTCCTGGTGATCACCGGCGTCGGCTTCCTGATCCACGTCTATTCGATCGGCTACATGCGGGATGACCCCGGCTACTCGCGCTTCTTCGCCTATATGAACCTCTTCGTCTTCTCGATGCTCCTGCTCGTCCTTTCCGGGAATCTCGTCTGGCTGATCATCGGCTGGGCGATGGTCGGCCTCAGTTCCTACCTGCTGATCGGCTTCTGGTTCGAGCGCCAGTCGGCGGTGCTGGCGGCCCGCAAGGCCTTCGTCATGAACACCATTGGCGACGTCGGCATGGTCTTCGCCGCCTTCTTGATCTTCCTCAACCTCCGCGTTCTCGATTTTCAGAACCTCTTCAACCGCGTTCATCAGCTCCCCAAGGGCGGTACCGTCATCACCGCCATCTGCCTGCTGCTGCTGGTCGGGGCCGTGGCGAAATCCGCACAGCTCCCACTCCACACCTGGCTTCCGGACGCCATGGAGGGCCCGACGCCGGTCTCGGCCCTGATCCACGCCGCCACCATGGTCACCGCCGGCGTCTACCTGGTGGCGCGCATGCACCTGCTCTACGATTGGGCGCCGACCGCGGCCGCCACCGTCGCCGTGATCGGCGGCGTGACCGCCTTCTTCGCGGCCACTATCGGGACCTCCCAGGTCGACATCAAGCGGATCCTCGCCTACTCGACGATGAGCCAGATCGGCTACATGTTCCTCGCCGTGGGGATCGGCGCCTACACCGCCGGCATGTTCCATTTCATGACACACGCCTTCTTCAAGGCGCTCCTCTTCCTCGCGGCGGGCAACGTGATCCACGCTTTCCACGAGGACCAGGACATCCGCCACATGGGGAATCTGCGTGCCGGTCTCCCCATCACGTTCTGGACATTCTTGATCGGCACGCTCTCCATCAGTGGTTTCCCGCTGTTTGCCGGCTTCTTCAGCAAGGACGAGATCATCCGCGCGGCATTGAACGCGACCGGAGGCGAGTTCTGGCTCGGGGTGCTGGCGCTGCTCACGGCCGGCCTGACCGCGTACTACATGTTCCGGCTCTTCTTTATCGCCTTCGGCTGGGAGTGGTTGGCCCATGACGACCGCCACCTGCATGAGGCGCTGCCGATCCAGACTATCCCGATCGTGATTCTCGCCGCCGGCGCGGTGGTCGGCGGCTACATCCCGGTGGCCAGCTTCCTGACACCGGTGTTCGGCCGCGCGGTCGACGTGGGGACGGCCGCGTTCGTCGGCCTGGCCGCGCTTTCGGTGCTGGTCGCGCTGGTCGGCTTCGCCGTCGCCTACCTGCTGCACGCCCGCCGCCCCGAGCTGGCGGTGGCCTGGCGGACCCGGCTCGGCCCGATCCACACGCTGGTCGAGCACAAGTACTACATCGACGAGCTCTACGACCGCCTCTTCGTCCGGCCCGGGCTGGCGCTCGCCCGTTTCCTCAACGACGTGGTGGAACCACGGGTGATCGATGGCGCGGTGAATGCCGTGGCGGCGGCCGTGATGGTTGAGGCGCAGGACGTCCGCGCGATCCAAACCGGCCGGGTACGCAGCTATGCCCTGGTGACCCTGGGCGGCGCGGTCGGCGTCCTCGTCATCGTCGCCTGGTACCTCGGGTATCTGCCCTGGAAGTTTGGCGCATGAGCTGGTACACCCTGCCCACCAACGTGCCGTGGTTGACGCTGATCCTCGTGCTTCCCCTGGTTGGCGCCCTCCTCGTGGCGATCACGCCTTCGGTCGCGGGGCGTGTCATCAAACAGCTTGGGATCCTCACCTCGGTGCTCACCCTGGCCCTGGTGGTCGCCGTCATCGGTGGATTCCAGCAGGGCGTGGGCAATCTCCACCTGCAGTTCGAGGAAACGCTGCAGTGGATTCCCTCGCTGGGGATCAGCTATCACCTCGGCATCGACGGCTTGAGCCTCTTCCTGCTCGGCCTGAATGCCTTGCTCTTCTTGATCGCGATCGTCGTCACCGATTCGTCCACGCGCCGCCTCAAGGAGTTCATCCTGCTGCTGCTCATCCTGGAGGCCGCTACCGCCGGCATCCTCCTGGCGCTTGACCTCATCCTCTTCTATGTCTTCTGGGAGGCGATGCTGGTTCCGCTCTACTTCCTGATCGGGGTGTGGGGCGAGGGCCGTCGGATCTACGCCGCGTTCAAATTCCTCATCTACACCGTCGTCGGCAGCTTCGCGATGCTGGTCGCCATCCTTGCGGTCGCGGGGATCAACTTCTCGCAGACGGGCCAGCTGACGTTCGACTGGACGGTCCTGGTGCAGCATCCGGCGACGGGGGTCTGGCATTTACCGGGCGGGCTTCCGAGCATCGGCATCCCGCAGCTCCTCTTCGTGGGTTTTGCGCTCGCCTTCGCCATCAAGATGCCGATCTGGCCACTGCACACCTGGCTGCCGGCCGCCTACACCGCCTCGCCGATTCCCGTCGTGATCGTGTTTGCCGGGCTGGTTTCGAAGCTGGGCGCCTATGGTTTCCTGCGCTTCAACCTGGCGCTCTTCCCGGATGCGGCCCATAGCCTGGGCGGGCCGCTCGCGGTGCTGGCGACGATCGGCATCCTCTACGGCGCCTTCATGGCGCTGGTCCAGACCGACCTCAAGCGGCTGGTCGCCTACGCGTCGATGAGCCACCTCGGGTTCATCGGGCTCGGCATCTTCACCGGCAACCTGCTCGGCATCGAGGGCGCCCTCGTGCAGATGATCAACCACGGCGTGATCATCGCGGCACTCTTCCTGGTGGTGGGCATGATCGAGCTGCGCGCCGGGACTCGGCTGCGCGCCGAGCTACGCGGGCTGGCGGCAACCGCCCCCTTGTTCGCAGCGCTCTTCCTCGTCGTGTCGCTCGCCGCCCTCGGCCTGCCTGGCCTGAACGGCTTTGTCGGTGAGTTCCTGATCATGCTCGGTGCCTGGGCATCGTTCCTGCCGCTCGCGGTCGGCGCCGGCATCGGGGTGATCCTTGCGGCCTGGTACGTGCTCCGCTTCTACCAGGGGAGCACGCAGGAAGCGCCACCGCAGCCGGCGAGCTTTCCCGAGGTGCGCCTGGTCGACGTCGGCGTGCTCGCGCCGCTGCTCGCCTTGATGCTTGTGATCGGGATCAGCCCAGCCTTCTTTCCCGCCGCCGTCGACGCGACCGTCAAGGCGCTGCCGGTGATCCTGCGATGACGATCAACCTGAACGGCCTCGGCATCGATTACGGAGCGATCCTGCCCGAGCTGATCGTGGTCGGCACGGCGATCGTGGTTCTCTTTTTGGACCTCGTGGTGCCGCCCGAACGCCGCGGCTGGCTCGCCGCCGTGACCGTGGTCGGGCTGCTCGGCGCGCTCGCCGCGAGCTTCCCGCTTTGGGGTCAAAACCGCGCCGCCTTCGGCGATACCGTCGTGGCCGACAGCCTGGCGGCGTTCTTCAACATTCTCCTCATCGCGGTCAGCATTCTCACGGCGCTGATCTCGCCGCGCTTCCTTCGCGCCCTCGACCTCGACTACGGCGAGTACTACGTTCTCCTGCTGGGCGCCACCGCCGGCATGATGCTGCTGGCCGCCGCCACCAGCCTGATGACGATCTTCCTCGGCATCGAGCTGCTCTCGATCTCGCTCTATGTCCTTTCCGGCTTCGCGCGGACGGCCCTGCGCTCGCAGGAAGCTGCGCTCAAATACCTTCTGCTGGGCGGCTTCGCCACCGGCTTTTTGCTCTACGGCATGGCCCTCATCTACGGCGCCACCGGCGCCACGACGCTGCGGGCGATCGCGGCGTACACGACCGCGGCCGCCACGAGCAACGTCTTGCTCCTGGTGGGCATCGCCTTGCTCTCCGTTGGGCTGGCCTTCAAGGTCTCGGCGGCCCCCTTCCATATGTGGACGCCCGATGTCTACGAAGGGGCGCCCACCGTCGTCACGACCTTCATGTCGGTGGCCACCAAGGCGGCGGCGTTTGCCGCGGTGGGGCGCATTTTCATCGCGACCTTCCCCACCCTCTGGACGCGCTGGTACTTCCCGCTGGTGTTGATCGCCATCCTCTCGCTGATCATCGGCAACCTGGTCGCGATCACGCAGGACAACCTGAAGCGCATGCTGGCTTACTCGGGGATCGCGCACGCGGGCTACATCCTGCTCGGCGTCCTCCCGGGCACGACCCAGGGCTTCACCGCCACGCTGTTCTACATCGCCGCCTATGCCGTGATGAACTTCGGCGCCTTTGCGGTCGTCACGGCGATCGGTGCCGGCGGCGAGCAGACCGCCGACCTGAGCTACTGGCGCGGTCTGTTCTACCGGCGTCCGTTCCTGGCCACCGTGATGACGATCTTCATGCTCTCCCTGGCAGGTATCCCGCCGACCGTGGGCTTCTTCGCCAAGCTGTTCGTCTTCCAGGCCCTGGTCACGGCGCAGCTCTGGGCACCACTGGTGGTCGCGGTGATCATGACGATCGTCTCCTTCTATTACTACTTGCGCGTGATCGTCGTCATGCTCGCCCAACCCGACGGGAAGGTCGCCGAGGGTCACGTCGGCTTCTCGACGAGCACCGTGCTCGGCGCGGCGGCGGTCGCCACCGTCTTCCTCGGTCTCTTTCCCTCGGTTGTCCTCGACTGGGCGAGGAGCGCGGCGTCTCTACACTTTTAGGGTCGAAATGAGGCTCGGCTCGAGGGCGCGCCCGTGATCGCTCCGTCGCCGGTTCGCCCGGCGATCCGACCGGCGGCCGGGCGGCGAATCGCGCCCCTGCGCTGGCTCGGCCGCGCCTGGCGCGAACTGCGCAAGATGCGCACCGCCATCATCTTGCTGGCGATCCTGGCGCTGCTCGCCACCATCGGCACGCTCCTCCCGCAGATTCCGCAGAATCCGCGAGGCGTGATGGGCTACGTCCTCCGCCATCCGGTGACGGCGCCCTGGTTTGCCCGGCTCGGCCTCTTCGACATCTTCAGCTCGTGGCCGTTCATCATCACCGCCGTGCTCATGTACACCTCGATCGGGGCGAGCATGTTCATTCGCGTGCCGGCCGCCTGGCGGCGTGCCAAGGATCCGGCGCAACGCAACCGTGGGCTCTGGGCGGAGGTCGCGAGCATCGTCTTCCACGCCAGCTTCTTCATCCTGCTGGTCGGCGTGATCTACGGCAAGGCGGGCGGCTTCGTCGGTAATGCGGCGGTGGTGGAAGGGGACAGCTTCGTCGAAGCCCGCGCCAATTACGACAACCTCAGCGAGGGCAAGCTTGCCACCGACCATGCCGGATTCCAGGTCAAGGTCGATCACTTCAGTGCGACCTACTGGCCGAGCGGCGCGCCCAAGGACTTCACCTCCCAGGTCCGCATCTTCGACGGCGGCCGTCTGGTCGACACGCGAAGCATCCAGGTCAACCACTACGTCGAATACCGTGGCGTGAAGATCTACCAGGCGGGGTACGGTTGGGCGCCGACGCTGCGCGTCGAAGCCCCCGACGGCCGGGTGCTCGAGGACGGGGCGACCATTTTCGTCGGCGATCCGCAGTTCGCGAACGGGGTGATCAAGGTTCCCTCCGCCGGACCGCCCTCGGAGCAGCTGGGCGCCACGGCGATCTTCATGCCGGATCCGCAGATCGTCAACCAGTCGATCGCGCCTGGTACGCCCCAGCTACGCAACCCGATCCTGCTGGTCCGGCTCTACCGGGGTGACCTCCACCTGACGCAGCCCCAGAACGTCTTCTCGCTCGACACCAGCAACATGGACCTCCGCTGGCGCGGGGCCCTCCGCGTCGGGGACAGCGTGGTCACTCCGGACGGCTACAAATTGACCTTCAGCTCGCTGAAGGCGTATACGGACCTGACGCTGAACAAGGACCCCGGGATCCCGATCGTGCTGGCCGCCTTCGTGATCGGGCTGGCCGCCCTGCTGATCAGCCTCTACCTGCCGCTGATGGGGCCCGAACAGCGCCTCGTCCCCTCCCGCGAACTGACCGGCTAGCGAGCCCAGGGCGAGCCGCGCTTTCGCGCGTAAGCGCAGGCGCCGTATGCGGCTCGTGCGAGCATCCGAGCGCATCCCCGCCCTTGGCGCGAGGGCGCCGCGAGCCGCTGGACGGCGCACCTGCGCGGGTAAGGTAACGGCCTCCGTAACGTTTCTGTCGTCGTATGACCAGAGTGAATGGTCCCAACGGCAGGGATTCAAACCGTATTCGGAGGGTCATGCTGAAGGCCGATATGCGGTGCCACCGTCTTACCCATTCCCGGAAGGGGCAGGCGATCGTCGAAACCGCCCTTTTGCTCCCCATCCTGATGCTGCTCGTGATGGGCAGCGCCGACCTGGGGCGGGTCTTCTACTACGCCATCGCCGTCACCAACTCGGCCCGCGAGGCAGCCCGCCAGGGAACGTATTACGACCCGATCTCCGGTAGCAACGCCTACGACAGCTACGCCCAGGTGCTGGCCGCCGCGCAGAAGGAAGTACCGAGCGACGTGACGCTCAGCCTCCCCCTGAGCACCCCCTCCCACTGCCTGACAGGGGCCCCCTCGGGCTGGTCGATCTACTACCCAACGCAGCCGAACGAAGGTTACGTCTTCATCTGCTTCGACGGCAATGACAGCCAGACAACGGCCGCGACGCAGACGATCCAGGTCACGATCCTCTACAACTTCTCGCCGGTGACGCCGCTGGCGCAGGTGGTTGGCGCCAGCCTGATCCAGGTCGAAGCGACCACTGCGATGCAGGTACAGAAGGGGCAATGAAGCGCAAGAAACGCGGCCAATCGCTCGTGGAGATGGCGATGATCTCGCCATTTCTGATCATGATCCTGCTGATGATGATCGACTGCGGCCGTGCCGCCTATGCCTACGCCACGCTGGCCAATGCGGCGAGGGATGGTGCCCGGTCGGCGATCACGACCGGAAGCAACCGGCCGGACAACTCCTGGGTAGTCGGCGCCGTCCAGCAGAACGCCTACGGCGTCCAACTCAACCCCGGGACGTGTATGAATGATGCCCCGCCGGCCAGTCCCAGCATGCCCGCGAACACCGGGTTGGTTTACGTTGGTGCCGGGAGCGGCAACACCACGACCAACGCCCCTGCGGGCCAGGCACCGGCCGCGGCTCTCGGCGGCTGCAGCCCGGTCATCCCCAGCTACGCTGGCCACCATGCGCTGGCAGTCACCATCAAATACAATTTCCAGCCCTTGACCCCCTTCGGCTCGCAGTTTTTCCCGGGCGGGATCGTCATGACTGTTACCAGCACCATGAGCACCGAGTATTGATGGAGAGATCCTGGTTGCGAAAGCAGTCAGGGCAGGCGGTTGTCCTCGTCGCCGTCGCGGTGGTGGTGTTGACCGCAATCCTGGCGCTGGCGCTGGACGGTGGGGGGATCTACCTCGATCGGCGACAGGTCCAGAACGCGGCCGACTCGGCCGCGCTCGCGGGGGCGGAGCTCCTGATGACGGTGCCGCCGAGCTATAGCAGCATCCACAACCAGGCGATTGCGAACCTGGTCAAGAATCTCCCGGGCACCAGCACCAGCGCGACCGTGTGCAGCGCCTCGTGCCCGAACTTGGCGAACATCGGCATCCCGGGCGGGAGCGGGATTGGCACGATCAACCTCGGTGCCGGCTACTTCGCTCAGCTCTGGGTGACCACCTCGTACACCTACCAGGTCACCGTCTGGCACACCCACCAGGTGGCAGTGGCACCGATCCACGGCTTCCAGTCGACGATCCCCTTGGCGGCACGCGCCACGGCGCAGAACGCGAACCTGCCCTATGCCGTGGTGGTGTTGCAGGACAAACCGGCGTATGCGCAATACCATGACTTGAACATCACGGGATCGACCAGCGTGCTCGCGCTGCACGGCGGCGGCGGTCCGGACGCCCGCGGCGGTGTTTTTTCCAACGCGAACATCGATCCCGGCAATGGCATCCCCGCGATCAGCTTCAGCCCGGCAGGTAACGCGGGTGATCTCTGGGCGGTAAACGAAGCGAGCGGCGACCGATGGCTATTGAACGCTGCGGGTCGGGTCACGGGACAGCAGACGGGAGGAACACTGCCACGGCTGGCATCGCACCTCGCTTCGCCGACGTATCCTGAGCCGGCACCCCCGGCGGCCAGCTTCGGCGGCACGACAGTGAGCAGTGGGACTGCGTACCTGTGTCCCGGTCAATACACGAACCAGATCAACGTCCAAAGCGCTGGGACGGCCATCTTGTTTCCCGGCGTCTACCAGGTGCAGGCAGGCGGCGTCAACGTGCAGGGCACCCTGCGCAATTTGACGGCCGCGGACCTGCCAATCTCCGGCTGCGGCCAGACCGTGACGTCGGGCGCTGATCTCGGCGTCATCATCGAGGTCAGACCAGACAACAACTCCGGCAGCACAGTTTGCAACAAGAACCAGTTCGCGGCGAGCGGCAGTTCAACAATCAGCCTGACCCCTTCGCTGAAATACTTCAACGTCAACCTCTATGTGGAGACGATGCCGGGGTGGCAAACGACCTGTACGTCGGCGCCGCTCGGTACCAACGTCGTCCAATTCTCCGCCGGCGCCTGCTACGACATTGGCGGCGCGATCTACGCGCCCGCCGAAAACATGAACCTGACGGCCAGCGCGTGCGGCACTAGTGTCGGCCAGGTTATCGCCTGGACGCTGACTCTGGACGGGAATGGCACGCTCGACGTGAACTTCACCCCGAGTCAGCTGCCCTACATGAAAGGCCTGACCCAGTAGAAGGGCATTCGTAAAATGTCGGCGTGCGCCCGTCCGCGAATCGGAGCGCGGCCGGCGTGGCCCTCGTCGTCGGATCGGCCATTTGCTTCGGCACGCTGGGCGTCTTCGGCAAGCTCGCCTATCGTCTCGGACTGACCACGCCGCAGCTGCTCAGCTATCGCTTCGCTTTGGCAGCACTGCTGCTCTGGCTGGCGGCGATCGTGATTCGGCAGGGCCTACCATCACGACGCAGCCTGATTGGCCTTGCCATCATGGGTGGTGCCGGCTACGTCGGCCAGTCTGCAGCTTATTTCAGCGCCCTCCATTTCATCCCGGTATCGACGACGGCCCTGCTGCTCTACACGTTTCCCGTGGTGGTCACGCTGCTGGCGACGTTGCTGTTCCACGAGCCGCTTGGCTGGACAAAGATCGGAGCCGTGTTCGTGGCGTTCATCGGGACAATGCTGGTCGTCCAGGCGCAGCTGAAATCCGCTCCGCTCATCGGCATCGTCCTGGGCCTGACGTCGGCCGCCGTCTACTCCGGCTACATCCTCTACGGAAGCCGGCTGCTCCCCGGGATCCCGCCCGTTTCTGCGACGGCCACCATCATGACGGCCGCCGCGATCGTGTGGAGCGGATTCGCGGCCGCGACCGATCAGCTGTCCGTGAATTGGACGCCATCGCGGCTGGCGGTGCTGGCGGGGTTCGTGGTTATCGGGACCACCGTCCCCGTGCTGACGTTCATCCTTGGTCTCAGGCTGGTTGGCCCCTCGCGGGCCGCGATCCTCAGCACCTTCGAGCCGGCGAGCAGCGTGCTGCTGGCGGTGCTCATTCTTGGGGAAGGCGCCAATCCGATCCAGTACCTCGGTGGCGCCTTCATCCTCGCCTCTGTCGTGCTGCTCGAAGGTCAGGGCTGGCGCGCGGCCCGGGCGTTAGCGCAAACGACACGCGAGTAGGCCGTTGCGCTCTCGTAGAGATGACTCCTTCTCGGAAGCTGCATAAAAACGACAAGCTCTGCGGCGCGGTCGCCGAGGCGCTCGTTGCCGCGTACGCTCTGATCAGCGCCGGTGGCAAGCTCAGTTCATATCGACCGTTTACGGATGTCGACGGAAAGGACATCATCATCGATCTCGCCGGAGGGTTTCAGGGCATCTATCTTCAGGTCAAGTGCGCCCTCGGGCTGAATCGCGATCGTCGGATACGTGGCACGGTCCGTCTGTACCGAGGTCACATTCCCTCGGACCCCAAATTCATCTACGTCTTCTGCCTCCTCGATAAACAGAAGATGGAGCCAACTCGTCTTTGGGTCGTACCTGCTGCCCAGTTCTACAAACCGGCGTATCGCACCTCTCTCGCGAAGGGAATGGTCCAGTTCAATTTCGATTGCCGGACCACCGGCGATGCACGATGGGACGAATTCGAGATCACGCGCTCGGAACTCGGTCCAAGATTGGTGGAGCTCATCAGGGCGGCCGCTAAAAGCGGGCGTCGTGCCCGAATGGAGACACAAGAGCAACTCGACGGGCGTTGGCTTCAACTCGTCGCCTAGTCTCCATCTGACACCCAATTCGGGGCCCCCGAGAAAAGCGCCGGATCGTTCCCATGCGCTTGATGAACGTGGCGTAGGCGAATCATCAACGGACGAGGCGCTGGTGTCAAGCAACGAAATGAGCCAAACGCAGCGCAATCGTTGTCGCGTCGCACTCTTGTGGAATCGTGCCCCTGAGCACCTTCGGTTGATCTGTCGCAAACCTAGTTCGGTTGAAGTGTCTCACTCTCTTGCCCTCGTCGGCGCGGTTCCGTCGGCGTACTTCTTGCGGATCTCTCCCTGGGTTTGCCGGGCCACGGTCTTCACCAGGTCGTTGCCCACCCAGTACTGCAGCGCCGGCGTGACCTTCTTGCGCACCAACTCCAGGGCGAGCCGCCGCGCCCCCCAGTACCGGTGCGCCCGGCGCAGCTCGAGCACCCAGACTTCGATCTCGGCCGGCATCTGGTGCGGACACCGCGCCGGCCGATGGGAGCGGTCGGGCAAACCCTCCAGTCCCTGCGCCTCATATCGAGCCAACCAGCGGTGAACCGTCCGCCGGCTCACGCCCCGCTGGCTCGCCACCTCCATGACCGCCCGCCCCTCCGAGAGGACGCCGAGAACTGCCTGGTACCGCTGTTCAGTCACGCTCATTTCCCTCATGGGGGAAAGTGAGACACATCAGCCGAAGTACCTGTGACGCATCACCCGAAGGTGTGGGACGCATCAGCCGAAGGCCCAATGGGACACCTCAGCCGAACTACTACAGATGGAATCGTGCCCCCTGCAGGATTCGAACCTGCGACCTAGTGCTTAGAAGGCACCCGCTCTGGTCCACTGAGCTAAGGGGGCGCGGCACCGCGGATTATAAGGATGAACCGGGGCCGGGGATGCCGACACGATTGGTCGACCCTTCCGTTGACGAGTAACGATGCGGGGTCGATACCCGCGCGCTATCCGCCGATTACCGGAAGTCCTGTTGGCCCGATAAACCACATCCCGATCAACGAATCACGCGATGAAGAACTTTACCTTCAAGAATCCACCCCGAGGGGCCGTCTACGCCGAGATACTGCAAGCCGGGTTAGAAAACGGGACAACGCTTCTTCTTGTTGTTCAGCCTTGCCTTCCTCTGGCGAACAGACGTGCGTGCTGAAGATTGAGGACTGGACTATTAGCGATAACCATATTGACAAATGCGAATGTGCGAGTAGTGTGGCGACGTACCGAGCGCGGCGGCGATGGGTAGCAGGCAGGACGTTGAAGGGATAGCGTAGGCGGCGCACTGGCGAAGCTTGCGCTGGTCGGCCCAAGTGGGGAGGGGAGACCAGGGTGAGGGAAGGGACCACGGCAGTGGTATCAGCGAAGGTGCTGATTCCGCAGGTACAGTCCCTTGCCCGCGAGCGCGTCGATGCTCTTCTTGCCCGCATCTGGCAGCATCGAGTCGGGCTGGTCGTCGCCCCGGCAGGCTCGGGGAAGAGCACGCTGCTGGCCGGCTTCGCCGCCTCAGCCGATGTTCCCGTCGCCTGGTATCGCGCAGAGAGCTGGGATGCGAAGACCACCACGCTACTCAGCCATCTCGAATCTGCCTTCACTGCTGTCCTTGGCAACATCCCGAGTGGCTGGGATTCCGTCGAAACGGCGGCTCGTGCGTTGGAGTCGTGGGCAGGACGGCGTGCGGTGCTGATCATCGATGACCTGCACGCGCTCGAGGACAGCCCGGCCGAGCGCACCATCGAGCGGCTCATCGACTACGCCCCGCCCAGCATCACGTTCCTGATCGGGTCACGCGGGCTGCCCGGTTTCAACCTCTCCCGCCTGCGCGTCTCGGGATCGCTGCTCGAAATCGGCAGCGAGGACCTGCGCTTTCGCTCCTGGGAAGTCGAGCGTCTCTTCCGCGATTTCTATCGCGCGCCCTTGCCGCCGGAAGAGCTCGCCGAGCTGGCGCGCCGCACCGAGGGGTGGGCGGCCGGCCTGCAGCTGTTTCACCTCGCGACCCGCGGGAAGTCGCCCCAGGAACGCCGTCGCATCCTGACCGCCCTGGGCAGCCGGTCGCGGCTGACCCGCGAGTATCTGACACGCAACGTTCTCGACCAGCTGCCGGCCGAGCTGCGCTGGTTCCTCGTCCGGACCTGCGTGCTGACCCGGCTCACCGGGCCGATCTGCGATGCCTTCCTCGATCGCACGGGGAGCCAGCAGGTGCTCGAGGAGCTGGAGCGGCGGCAGATCTTCACGACCGCTACCGACGATCGCGGCGGCTACCGCTATCACGAAGTGCTGCGTTCGCACCTCGAACAGGTGCTCATGGAAGAGCTCGGTGAGGTTCAGGCGCGTGCCGCGTACCGGCGGGCGGCGAGGCTGCTGGAAGCGAGCGGCGCGTTCCCCGACGCGGTGCAGGCCTATTCCCGCGGGGAAGACTGGGAGGCCGTGGACCGGATGCTCCACCACCAGGGCGGCGAACTGCTCGAAGGACCAGATACCTGGATCGATGCCCTGCCCCCGGCGCTGCTTCGTCAGGATCCCTGGCTGATGCTCGGCAGCGCCCGTCGCCATCGTGCCGAGGGGCGCTGGCGAGAGGCGATCGATGCCTACCATCGGGCCGAACGGGTCTTTGGGTCGAGCGATGCCGGGCTGATTTGCGCGACGGAGCGCAAGGCGCTGGCCGGTTGGCTCGAGCCGACTCCGATGCCCGGCAATGACTGGGCCGGTCTCTTGCGCAAGGCTGTTGCCCATGACCCGCTCGCCGCCAAACAACTCGCCAGCCAGCTGCCGGAGGCGACGGGCAAGCTGACCGTCGGGGTCGTGTGTTTGCTGGCCGGACAGATGGACCAGGCGCGCCGCCACCTGAATGCGGCGGCCGACAGCCGTGACGCTACTGCGGCGCTGGCCACCGCGGCCCGGCTCTGGGCCGGTGTCGCCGCGCTGCTCAGCGGCGATCTGCAGGGTGTGTTCGATATCGAGGAGGCCTCCGAGAGTGCGGAGACCCTCGGCCTGGGCTGGGTGGCACGGCTCTCCCGCGCGGCGCTGGTGCTGACCCAACGGCCGGGGAGCGCGCGGGAAGCCGAGGGCCTGCGTGCCGCGTGCGATCGCGACGGCGATCGGTGGGGAAGTGCTCTCGTGGGCCTGATGGTCGGATGGGCCGCGATCTATGCCGGTGACAATGCCGTCCCGCCGCTCGAGCAGGCGACCGACGCCTTCCACCAGTTAGGTGCCGGTGTCCTGGAGGCGTGGTCACGAGCGCTGCTCTCGCTGGGCCTCGCCCGCAACGGCGCCCCGGAGGCCCGCGACGCGGCCCTGCAGGCGGAAAACCTCGCGCGCTACAGCGGCACGCCGGGCGCCCGCTACTTCCCCTACCTCGCGCTCGCCGAAACCGAACCGGAGCGCGGGGCCGAGTATCGCAGCCTGGCCGTGTCCGTGCAGGAGGAATGCTGCCTGGCGCCGCTGGCCGCTCCCGCACCCGCACCGGAGAACGTGATCCCGATCGGTGTGGTCCGGACGGTGCCCTCGCTCAGCATTCGCTGCTTCGGCGGGTTCAGCATCGCGATCAACGGTCGGCCGGTCGATCTGACCACGATCAAGCCGCGCGTCCGTGCCGTGCTGCGGCTGCTGGCCGTCCATGCCGGCAATCCCGTGCATCGCGAGGTCTTGCAGGCGGCGTTCTGGCCGGACGCCGATGCCGAGACCGGGGCGCGCAACCTCCACGTGGCTGTCTCCTCCCTTCGATCGTGGCTCGAACCGGGCGTCGGCCGCGGCGGTTCATCGTTGCTGCTGCGGGAAGGCGATGCCTACCGCCTGGCGATCCAGGCGGACGCCGAGGTCGACCTGGTGCAGTTTTCGAAGGCGCTCGCCGCGGCACGGGTGGCGCGATTGCGGGGCGGTGTCGACGCGGTCGTCGCCCACTTCCAGCAAGCGCTCGAGCTCTACGCCGGCGAGCTCTTACCGGAGGACGGTCCGGCCGAGTGGGCCATCGAACCACGGGAGCGGTTTCGTGCCGGCGCGCTCGAGGCGGCGCAAGGCCTCGCCGAGCTACTGCTCAAGCAGGGCGATCCCGCCGCGGCCGCCAACGCCTGCGCGACCGGGCTCTGGGTCGATCGGCTTCACGACCCGCTCTGGAAGCTGCTGATCCAGGCGCGCGAACAAGGCGGTGATCCCGGTGCGGCAAGCCGGGCGCGGCGCGACTACGCGCGCGTCCTCGAGGAGCTCGGCCTTACCGCGAGCTCTCGCGCCTAGTCCTTGACCTTGAATTCCACTTCGGCGATCGCAACCGATGAGGGCGAGGCACCCGCCGGCGCATAGACCGACATGATGTGGATCTCGACGAAGGTCACCTGTTTGGCGTCGATCGGATAGAACTGGGCGTTCTTCGCGACCTTGGGATCCTCATCCTTGAGGGTAAGGTCGAGGGTGGTGCCATTGGAGAACACCAGGTGGACCTGATGCGGGCGCGGCTGGGCGAGGTAATCGTCGACCGGCGCGGTGCCTGCGGCGCCCGAGTCGAAACCAATCTGCGCCAGGTCGACCGGATCGTGGAAGGTCAGTTTGAGAAACGGTGCGGGATCGCCAACCCGCGCTGCCCAGTAGGTGTTGGTATGAGTGTCGATCGCCAGGTTCGGTAGATGGCCCGCGATCGAGGTGCTGGCTGACGCGCCCGTCGCGTAGACGGCGCTGTAATGCGGAAAGATCGCCTTGCGGACCGTGGTGACCGTACTCGTCACCCGATTGACGACCGCGTTGTGGAATGACGGCACCAGGAGGAAGGCGAGCAGAGCGACGGCGATCAGGGCGACGACGGCAAGGCGGAGGATCCGCCAGACGGCGCCCATCACGTTCGGCGGGCCAACTCGACGCGGCCGCCAGCCGGCTTCGCGGGTGCGGATGCCGAAAACCCGATTGAAGAAGCGACGGTACCAGGGCAGGCGGACCGCGATCGCCTCGTCCAGCGAGCTGCCACAGCGGCGGCAGAAATGGCGGGTCGGGTCGTTGCCTTCGCCGCACTGGCCGCAGATGAGGTCGCCGGGGTGCCGGCGCGTCGGCGCTTCCATGGTGCGGGCTTCCGGGCGCGGCCGGGCCACCGTCGGCGCGACGGACGTCGGCCGGCGCGACAGTGGCTCGTCCGGCTGGACAACCGAGACGGCAGGTGGTGAGGCGGGAGCGGCAGGGGCAGCGACGCTCGCCAGGACGGGCGCGGCCGTGGGCGCGGCTGGTGCGGCGACCGGTGGCGCGGGCGCGGCCGACGGTGCGCTGGGGGCGGCGGAGGTCACCGGGACGGTCCACACAACCTGTGGGGCGGGGGCCGCTGGCTCGGCTGGCGGCGCTGCCGCGGTGGCGGGCGCCGGCGCCACAACCGGGGCGGGGGCGGCTGCGGTGGGCGCTGCCGGCTGCGTCGTCGACTCCTCGATCCCGACCGCGTGCTTGACTCGGTCGATCAGGCCGACATGGGCCGGCTCGGGCACCGGCTCAGGCGCCGACGGTTCGGGCTCCGGCTGCGCGACCGCGACGCGTTCCCCGGTCCATTCCAGGAACTTCCCGCACGACCCGCAGAACGTGTCGTTGTCTTCGTTGTGGTGTCCGCACTGCTTGCAGACGATCACCCGCTTGTCACCTCCACAGTCTCCTGTACTTTCGATCGTTTGACAACCTGTACTTTGTGCGTCACGTGCGCCGGCTTGGCGGCAGCGACGAGCGCGTCGAGCCTGATCGTATTGATGCTGGACGGATCGTCGACCGAGACTCGAACCATGAGGGCAAAGTTCGGCGACCCCGGCAGCGCTTCGCCTGCCTTGGTCGCGGTCGCGACCCCGCCGGTATCGATGATTTCCGCGGTGCCCCCGGTGAGGGTCTCGACCTGCGCCTTCAATCCTTTGACCGTGCCGCGCATGCGATAGAACTCGAAGGCGTTAGCCAGCAGGGCGCGGCGGCGTTCGACCGACCAGGCGTCGTCGAGGACCAGCCCGAACCAGCTGCCGAGCCACTCCAGGAAGTCGGGGGGCGCCAGCCACGGGTCGAGATAAGCGGGTAGGTTGTCCAGCGTGGCAAAGAGCGGGGCCAGCGCCGTATCGAACGCGGACATGAAGCGTTGGGTGAAGCCGTCTTCCTGGAAGAGGGCCGGCAGCGCTTCGCCCAGCGGGTGCGGGCTGATCAGGGCCCGCACCAGGCCGCGCCCCTGGTTGACCGTCGGAGCCTGGGCGATCACGCGCCTTCCACCAGCACCTGGTGCTCGTAGGAGTAGACGAGGGCGTGGGGCTCGATGACGAGCCGCTGAACCGCCTGGCCGCGCTGGCCCGTCACCGGGTCCGCCCCGAACAGCCGGGCGTCTTCGACCAGCTCCGTTCCGTGCAGTCCCTGGAGCACGGAGTAGACCTCGCCGACGTGGACGGGCCGGCCGAAAGGCCAGCCATTGCGGTCGGGGCCGCCGCTGATCGGATGGAAGTACTGGTAGAGCGCCTCCAGCGCATCCCCCTGCAGCCGCGAGGGATTCGCGCTCGCCCGCGGGCGCAGCTTGGCGACGACCGTCACGCCGCGGTATACCGGCGGCTCGACCAGCACCCGCGTGCCGATCACGCGCGAATCCTCCAGGCGACGGGCGATGCGCTGCAGTGTCTCCTCGGCGGGCACGAGCTGCTCGAAGCGGAGGCGGCCGTCGCTGCTGCCCGCCGCCGGCACCACCAGGATGCGAACGCCGCCCGCATCCGCGCCATCGCCCGCGGTGACGCATCGGACGCGCGCCACTTCCGGTGCCGCCTCGCGCGCGAGGTGTTCGTAGTCCTCCATCGTGACGGCTCGATCGCGCGTACGTAGGACGATCGGGCCGCGCACCTTGGCGCTCTCGATGTCTTCGCCGTCGACCCCACCTTCCGCGGCACGGCGATTTTGCACCTTGGACACGTAGGGGATCGAGGACTTGAGCACCGTAATGGTGTTGCGGGCGACGTTGCCCTTCCGGCCGCCACCGATCAGATAGGAACGAAGCCGGAGCCGAGACCCCTTGGGTGGCACGGCGCCATAACTTCGGAACGTGCCGTCGGGCTCGCGCACGCCAGGCCCAAGCTGGACCTCACCGCTGACGGCGTCGAGCACGAAGTGCCGGTCGTCGGCCTTGCTGTCGACGAAATGCTGGGCCTGCTTCCACTCCTGCCAGCCGTCGATGCCGCTCACCTCGAGGATGTTGGCGGCACCTCCAGGGACCACCGGGTGGTGCTTGAGCGTGAAGCGTTGGCCGGGGACTCCTTCCGACGCCCCAAGGAGCTCGTTCTCCACCAGCTCGGCGTTCACCGCCTCGGCGGTTCCGCCGATGGTGAAGGCCGACAGGCCCTTGATGATCGGCGAGGCGCTGTAGGTCGGTTGGTCGGGCTCTGGCTTGAGCACCCGCGCCCGCAACCAACCCGCGCGTTGCTGCTCGATGACGGAGACGGTGTGGCTCTTGGGGATATGCAGCACCACGTCGCCGTCCCGGTTGAGGCCACCGGTGCCGTCTCGGTCGACGTCGCACGGCGTCCAGGCGTAGCCATCCCAGGCTTCCCAGACCAGCGGCGGGTTCTCGGGATCGACGCCCACGCCCTCGATGTCGCAGTTGAAGCGCAACGTCACGGCGCACCCAGGCACGGCCTCGGAGAGGCCGACCAGGAGGACGTCATCCGGCTTCGGCACCTTGTCGAAGCAGTAGAAGGACGTGCGTGCCTGCAGCGCCTCGCTGTGGTCGCTGACCTCTTTCTCGCCGCCAAGCGTGGAGGCTACCCGGGCGAGCGAACAGGGGACGATCGCCAGGTCGCCGATGGTGGTAAAGACGATCGCCTCATCGGTCTCGGTGCGCAGGGTGGCAGCCTGGGTACCGGGCCGGATCTGGATGACCCCCGGCTGCGGGCCCGCGAGCCAGAAGGTGATCGCGGCCCGTGCCGCCGTCGGCGGAAAAAGCCGAACGCCGATCAGTTCGAGGAATTTGATGTAGTTCCGCTCGGGAACACGATTCAGCCGGTAGAGAACCTGGTCGGTCATCCAGGCGAAGGTCTCGATCAGCGTGACCCCCGGGTCCGACACGTTGTGGTCGGTCCACTCGGGGCAGCGCTGCTGGACGAGGCGCTTGGCATCGTCGACCAGGTCCTGGAAACGTCGATCGTCGAGGTTCGGGACCGGTAGTGCCATGGCTCAGCCTCCTCCTGCAGATTTGTGGTTTCTCACGTTGTCTCCGGTGGAATCACGTAGAAGGGAAAGACGAGGTTGCGGGGATCATTCGTCTCCCCGATCGAGTAGCGGATGTCGATGTAGAGGATGCTCGAGTCCTCGGTATCGAAGCTGACCAGGACATCACGCACCTCGATGCGAGGCTCCCAGCGGCGAAGTGATGCGCGCACCGCCGCCGCCACCCGGGCGGCGGTCTCGGTATCGGCGCTGTCGAAGACGTAGTCATGAATCGCACAACCGAACTCCGGGCGCATCGGCCGCTCGCCGATCGCGGTGCCAAGGATGAGCCGGATGCTTTCCTCGATCTCCTGCTCACGCGAGACCAGGGCGATCCGTCCGGTCGGGTCGGTCCGGAGCGGGAACGCCCATCCGGATCCGATGAATTCTTCGCTCATTGCGCGATCACCTTCGTCTGGCCTGCCGACCCGATCATCATCGGCGTGCCGGTTGGGATGCACGTGCCGGCCACCGGTGGCAGGGCGAGCAGCACCGGCATCCCGCCGACCAGGACCTTCGTGCTGCCGGAGGGGATGATGCCGCTGACGCAGGGACCATTCGCCACCGGCGGCGGCGGAAACGCGCAGCCGGCGACCACGTAGGAGGCGGGGATGGTGACAACCGGCTGGCTGCCGACCATGACCTTCGGACTGACGGTCGTGCATTGGCCCTGGCCACCGTGCATGCAGGTCACCGTGCCGCCCATGTTGACGATTGGTCCTGGCATCACATCACCTGCAGGGCGCCGCTGTTGACGTCAACCATGGCGCCGGTGACCTTGAGCTGCCCGCTTGCCTTGACTTCGAGCTGCCCTCCGCCGTCCAGGGTGGCTCCGGAACTGGCCTTCATATCGAGGTTGGTCCCGGCTTCGACCTTGAGCCCCTGCCCCGCCTTCAGGTTCAGGTTGGCCTGGGACTCGAAAATCATGTCCTTCTGGCTCTCGACGTGAATCTTCCCCTGCGACTCGATATGGATCTCCGAGTTGGTCTCGTTGAGCGAGATCTTGAGCTTGCCATCGCTACTGATGAAGGCCATCCCGGCCTTGTTCGGGTCGTCGAAGAAGATGAATTGGTGGCCCTTGCGCGAGATGAAGCCACGCCGCTTGACCTTGCCGTTGTCGAACAGTCCATTGCCTAACTTCGGTTTGTCCTGCCCGTTGTGGAGGCTGCCGATCACGTAGGGTCGGCGGATGTCGCCGAACTCGAAGGCGACCAGCACCTCGTCATTGACCTCGGGAATGAAATGCGCGCCGCTGTCCGGCCCCGCGCCCAGCTGCGTGATCCGCGCCCAGTCGGACTCGTAGTTGTCGTCGAGCCAGGGGAACTTGAGCTTGACCCGCGCCGCGTTGTTAGGGTCGTTGTTGTCGGTCACCAGAGCCACGACCACGCCATTGATCGGGGCGCCGCCCGCCGACGCGTGGCCGTTCGAGGAGCCCAATGATGCGAGGCCGAGCAGCGAGCGGTCCTGCCGGCCGCTGATCACAAAATGCGTGCGATAGCCCTGCTCGCCGAAGATGTGGCGCGCGCTGGTCAGTGTGTATTTGCCGGAGAACTCATCGCCGACGACGCCAACGCTGATCGTCGTGCCGGCCTTGAGCTTGGGGTTGCCATTCGCGAGGCCGTCCGCTTCGGCAAAGGCGCTGGAGATCGACTCGGCGATCGACGCGGCCGCCCCATCGACTTCTGCCTGCTGGGTTAGCGGCCGGTTCACGGCGGTAAAGGTCGCCCCGCCAAACTTGTTCGCCAACTTGGACGGGTCGTCCTGCAGCGAATCGGTCGCCACCGTGCCCGAGTTGGCGGAGCCGATGACGGCCTGCTTCTGGACGGGGTCCCAGCCGCGTACCTTGACGTCCTTGATTTGCTCGGCCGACGTGACCCGCGGCCGAAACTCGATCAGGTCCTCGCCGAAGACGAGCTGGAGGGGATCGCTGTGGCTCTGGTAGGTGCCGCTCTGCGGCGCCCCCGACGCCTGGATCGGCTGGCGAAAGTTGAACTTCCCGTCCTCCATGGCCAGCTCAAAGCCGATCTCACGAGCGCGAGACTTCAAGAAGTCCCAGTCAGACTGGTTGGCCTGCGAGACATGGTCGTGCGTCCCGCTGGTCGAGTCGATCTTGCCGATCGTCAGGTTCGCGCGACTGGCCACGGTCCGGGCGATGTCGGAGTCCGTGACGTTCTTGTAGGTCTCGGTGCGACGTCCGCGATGGAGTCGATGCGACATGTCGTATCCGCGCAGCACCGTGCGCAGCCGGCTGGCGCCATATTCCGCCTCGAAGCCGGTGACTTCGCCCTTGATCAGGGTTTCCGGAGAACCGCCCGGCGGTGTGACTTTGATCGTCACCGTGTCGCCGATCGCGGCGTGCAGTTGTCCCAGGACGTCGCGGTCCGGATCGTGGAAGGTGATCGCGAACATGTCCGGAAGGTGCTGGTGATGATCGATGACGACCTGTTCCAGCAGAGCCTCCAACTCATCAGACAACTTCGACCCGTTGAGCTGGATGTCCGGCCAGACATGGAAGTTCTGCGCCATCGTGTCAGCTGCCCTTCGCGCCGTCCGCGGCTTCGTCGCGGCTTGGGATCAGGATCCGGCTGCCGATATTTAGCCGCAACGGATCATCGATGTCGTTGAAGGTGGCCAGCCCTCGCCACAGATTGGGGTTGCCGTACTCATTGGTCGCGATCGACTGGAGGGTGTCGCCCTCGGAGATCAGGTGGGTGGCCCGCGCGTGGATCGAACCGGAGGTGGGGTTCTGGGCGGCCGGCTCGTCCGGGGATTCCTTGAGGCTGATATCGGCCGTCGCCCGCAGCGGGTTCCCGGTGCGCCCGAACATCGTGTACTTGGCGTTCACCGATGCCAGGTAGAACTTGTGCTCGGCCAGGTGCAGGTTGCTTCCCCAGATCAAGCGTAGAAGTGGGGGATGAGGGTTGTCGCGGGCGGTCGACTTCTGACTTGGCTGGCACCACTTGAAAAGCTTCTCGACGTGTTTGGTCACGTCGCCGTAAGGGGCTTCCCAGTCGTCAAAGAAAATCTGCAGACTCACCGTTTGCGGGCCGCTGCCAATGAACTCCGGTTTGGCGCCGGCCTTAGTGCTCATGCTGCGTTTGGGGGCATCCCACTGCGCCGTCTTCTGCACGGAATATTCGCTCGGATTGAACTTGAATTCGAGCTTCTCCATCCCGTCGACCTCTTCGAGCTTCGCTTTGACCATCTTCATCGGTTCCATGCTGCTCCTATCCGGTGAGGAATCCGTTGTGGGCGAGCTCGAGGGTTTCCGTCGCCACCTGGTTGGCGCCGATGTCGAGCGATGGCCCATTCCACTTGACGGGGAAGACGCCTTCGAGGTTCCAGGTCGCGATGGCATGGCCCTCGGTATCCAGCGCGGAGATCTCCGCGGTCTGGCGCTTGACTGCCACCTTGAGCGTGGCCATCCAGTTGGCGACCTTGCTGGTGTCCTTGTTGACCGGTCGTGTCAGTTTGACGTTCTGGTACTTGACACGGCCAGGGATGCGGTGGACGAAACCGTTCTCGCCGCCCTCCTTGTATTCGAAGACGTCGTACTCGACGGACAAGCCGTCGCACTTCGACCAGTTCCCAAGGTCGCCCTGGCCGTCGATCTTGACACGGAACCGAAGGCTTTGAGCGTGGGCATGGTCAGGCATTGATTTCCTCCTCAGCGCAAGTCGGTCAGGAAGCCGGCGCGCTCCCGATCGACCAACAGTTCTGTCTTCAATCGGTTGCGGATCCGGTCGTAGAGCTTTCCAGCGAGCTCATCCATGTCCGTCTCTTCGGGCTTGTGGCCCCCCAGGGCCGAGGCGGCGCCGCCGATTGCCGACCCGATCGCGCTCCCTCCGGCGCTCGCCGCGCCCGAGGGGAGGCTGCTGGCTGCACTCGAAATCGAGTCGAACCAGGCGCCCTGAACCACGGGCGCGCCGCCTTCGCTCGGAAGCTCCGAGGATCCCACCTCCGCGTCCTCGATCGGTTGCGGAGCGCGCTGCACCGCGAAGCCGCGTGACGGCGCCAGCGGCAGCCGTGCCATGGGAGGAGCCTCGCTCGGCCCTTGTGCACTGAGAGGAAGGTGCCTCGCCGTCCCGCGCGGAACAGGCTCGGGATCGGGGCTATTTTCCATCGCCCTCTGGAGTGGAAACTCCCTCGCCTCTTGCGGGGTAGCGTCGGGGTGGGCGGTAGAGGAATCTGTCGATGCGTCTGGTTGAAGCATGTTGGAGGGACGCAGCGGCCGGGCGCTGACGAGAGGCGCCGTCGCCGCGTCCGGCGCAGATGCCGCGGGCACGGCCGTGACGCGGGCTGCGGACTCGGTAACCAGCGGCAGCCTCGAGCTCGGCAGGCGCTGTAAAGCTGGTGTCGGGAGGTAGGCGAGGCCTAACGTCTGGGGGCTTTCGGTCGACGACGGCGCTGGCCAGCTGCCGGCGGCAACACGCTGAACGGCCGGCGGCGCGGCACTCGACGAATCACCCACATCCTCTGGGAGAGACGCAGCGCTCAGCTGGACCGAAGGCGCCGGTGCACGCTCCTGGCGATCGCCAGTTTTGGGTTCGTCCGCCGCGGGGCGGCGGGCGACGAGGGGCAGGTCCAGCCTGGGCGCATCGCTTGCTTCCGGCGAAGGCATCAGCGGCGCGCCGAGTGATGACGTCCTGCTCCTCACGGCGGACGGGAGGTCGGTCGGTGTCTCCTCGACGATGGGCATCTCCACTGGCGCCCTTTGCAGCACGGGGTGGTCCATCGGCGCGCGCTCCCCCATTGAGGTGTCCACCGGCCCGGGCGGCCGGGTGGGGGCTTCAGCGGGTTGCCTCACGCTCTCCGGGATCGTAGGGAGAGGGAGTTCCGGCGCGGCGCGCTGCACGCTGCGGTCTGTCACGCGGTTGATCGGAGCTCCCAGCCCCATTCGTCGCGACTGGCCCAGGGTCAGCCGTTGCAAGGGCGCCGACGGCGTTTCAGCCGGCTCATCGCCTGGGGCGGACATCGTGAACGGCGTCGACACGGCGCCCGATCGCTGTGCCACCGTCGGAAGGGGAGTCGGTGCTGCGTCCGGCGGCAGGCTGACGAGGCGCTGAACGGCCGGCTCGAGCGCCACGACGGGGAGCTCCCGAGCCGCGACCGTGTGCGCACTTGCTGGAATAGGGGTGGGCCGCGCCGACTCGGACGCGGCCTCATCCCCATCCGACTCCCCCGACTCGGCTGCCGCGCTCGCCACGCTTCGTTGCACGCGTGGGCGCGGAATCATGGCGGGGCCGTCGCTGCGGGTGGTCGGCCGAGCAAGGGCCAGAACCAGACCCGGCGGGGCTTCGGCGCTGACCTGATGGCTCATCGTGTCCGAGCTGACTGATGGATCTTGATGCGTCACCAGGTCATCGCGAAACCGATCGCTGGGTGCTGTGAGCGGGTGTGCGCCGACGATCCGCTGGATGGGCGGCAGCCCGACCCAATCGCGGCGAATCACGGGCGCCGGCACAGGCTTCGGTCCCTCTGCCGCCGGCGCCTCAACCTTTTGTTTGAACGGCCACATTGTTTACGCTTCCTGCTCTTCCGCGAGACGCCGATTGATGCCGGCGATCTCCTCGACGACGCGCTGCCGAACGGGATGCTCTAGATCGAGAATCTCTTCGAACGACCAGTGCAGGTGATACGCCACGTACGCGATCTCCTCGAAGAGGCGGTCGGTCGCGTACGTCACAACCCCCCCAGGCGACCACCTGCCATGTCAACGGTGAACTGGTGCTTGCAGTCCGGACAAGTCACGGCCGCCTGCGTATGCCCCTCCTGGTTGATCCGGCGGTAGAGATCTTGCAGAAAGGCCAGGTCGGATGCGAAGAGACCTTCGATGGTCCCGGAGGTCACTTGCGGCACAGTACCGAGCCGGGTGACCACCCGGGACAGCAGCAGGACAGTCAGGTAGGCCTCGTTATCACGCACCCGCGGATCGCGCTGGGGGAGAATCTCGTCGCGCGCGGTTGCGAGGCGCATCACACCCTCGCGATGTACGGTTCCGGCTTCGTCGACGTAGCCGCGCGGCAGCGCGAAGGCGAATTCCGTGTGCAGGGTGGAGGCGGAGGTCGAGCGATCGACCTCCGCCATGCTGGATACCGGACTCACTTGACTCGCTCGAAGCCTTCCATGACGATGGTGGCTTCCTCGGTCACGACATCATTCGATCCCGCCTTGAGGCTCCCGGTGGTGAGCTTCGATGGCCAGGCGTTCACGAAGTTCCAGCGGGCAACCTCGCCGGCTTCGTAGTCGTAGAGAATCACGGAGCCGTTCTTGCGAGCTTCCTTGACCTTGCCGTCGAGCGCGAGCTTGTGCCACTTGTAGAGCTCCATCGACACGTTCTTGGCCCGCTTCAGCGTCAGCGTCGGCGTCTTGTGCGCGCCCGGGATCTTTTTGATGATCATCTTGCCGTCGGGGCCGTTCTCCTTCAGCTCGGTGACATCCATCTCGGAGGTCAACCCGCCGACCTCGGTGAACTGCGCGATGGTTGTGCCGTCAACTTCTATGGCGAAGTTCCGGGCGGCTAGTGCGTCGTTGTTCGAGACATTCGATATACCAGTTGCCATCTATTCCTCCTTTATTCGGTTAGCGATGTACCGCCCGAGAACTGGGCGATCTTGAACACGACGAACTCCGCCGGTTTGACCGGCGCGATGCCGATCTCGACAATGAGCTGTCCGGCGTCGATCGTCTCGGACGTGTTCAGCTCGCCGTCGCATTTGACATAGAACGCCTCGCCGGGTGTCGCCCCGAAGAGTGCGCCGTCGCGCCAGACGCGAACAAGGAAGGCGCTGATGGTGCGCTTGACCCGCTCCCAGAGCGCCATGTCGTTGGGCTCGAAGACCACCCACTGGGTGCCCAGCAGGATGGAGCCCTCTATGTAGTTGAAGAGCCGGCGGACGTTGATGTACCGCCAGGCCGGATCGCTCGACAATGTCCGCGCGCCCCAGACCCGGATGCCGCGGCCGGGGAAGGCGCGAATAACGTTGATGCCCTGCGGGTTCAGCAAATCGTGCTCGCTCTTGGTGACCTGTAGCTCGAGGGAGATCGCGCCGCGTACGACCTCGTTCGCCGGGGCCTTGTGCACGCCGCGGGTGTCGTCGTTGCGCGCCCAGATGCCGGCCATGTGGCCGCTCGGCGGAACGAAATTCGCCTGGCCGGCGAGGGGGTCGAAGACCTTGACCCACGGCCAGTAGAGGGTGGCGTACTTCGAGTCGTAGCCCGCCTTGTCGACCCGCCACTCGCGGATCTGCTGCGCGTTCAGTCCGGGCGGTGCATCGAGAATGGCGACTCGGTCGCCCATCAGTTCGCAGTGTGCGATCATCGCAAGCTGCACGGCCTTGACCTGCTCGGAGTCGATCATGCCGCGCTGGTACGCGGCCATCAGGTCAGGCACGCTGAGCATGGTGACGGTGTCGACGGCTTCGAGACCCGCGAACCCGGTGCGATCGGCGGAATTGCCCACGTACTCATCCGGGGTGACCCGGGCGGGCATCGTGCCGCCGCCGCCCTGAAGCGTAACCTTGCCCGGGGCGGGGACCTTCTCCAGTGCGCCGGCGGTCCCGATCTCCTCGAGCTGGATTAGCTTCGACGCGGTCTTCACGGCCGTAAGGACGTTGTTCTTGCCCTTGCGCGTCGTGACGTTGTCGTACTCCTCGCGATCCTTTCCGCGCGTGACGATCAGCTTGAAGGTGTCCTCGGAGGGTTGCGAGGCTTCCGCGACCTCGACCTGGATGTCGTTGCCGGGCTGACCGCCCTCCAGCGCCAGGACGCGATACCCTGCCAGTGACTTGTCCTTCGCGCTCGGCAGCTCGGCCTGGGCTGATGGTGCATGGCCGTCGGCGCCGATCCGGACGATGTAGGCGGACCCACCGCCGTTCAGGAAGTAGCCGTAGACCGAATGCGCGAGATACGACCCTTCCAGGAATCCGCCGAACGTCTGCGAAAACTGGCTCCAGTTGGTGACCAACGTTGGGGCGTTGACCGGACCCTTCTCGGCGAGGCCGACAAAGGCGGCGGTCGCGGTCCCAACCCCTTCAATGGGGCGTGAGCCGGCTTCGACCTCCTCTACGTATACGCCGGGCGACAAGTAATTGGGCATGGGCAATCTCCTCCCTGTTGAATGCCGTCAGGTACGGAACCGAGCGTCGCATCGGCGCTCGTTCGCCACAAGGGACGAGCGGGCCAGTGAACGGGTAAGCGGCAATGCCCGAAGGGACGGCAAGCTTTGCTCGAGGTTGCCCAATCAGGCAGGAACTTGACCCCAACGGCTGCCCGCAGACGACTTGTGAGGCGCGACCGAAGCGGCAACCCTAGAGAGCGATGATCCAGGACGTGGATGAGTCCCTGCGCGCCCTCGTAAAACGGGATGCCCTCAACGGATCGAAAGCCGACATCGCATTCGATGCGCCGAACAAGGAATGGTCTTCGCGGCGCAACACTCCGACCGTAGATCTTTATCTCTACGACATCCGCGAGGACCTCGAACAGCGCGAGGTGATGTGGCAGGACATCCGCGGCGATGCCAGCAATTCCCGACTGGTCACCGAGCGCCGGCCGCCGCCACGCCGATTCAAGCTCTCCTATCTCGTGACGGCATGGACACAGCGGCCCGAAGACGAACACCGTCTGCTCTCCTCGCTGCTCGCGTGCTTCTTGCGGCATCCAACCATGCCGGCCGACACGCTCAGCGGGGTGCTCGCCGACGCGCGTCAACCAATCCTGCTCAACATCGCCCTTCCGCCCCCACAGGACCGGTCGATCTCCGACGTCTGGTCAGCGTTGGGCGGCGAGCTCAAGGCGTCCCTCGACCTGGTTGTGAATGCACCCTTCGAAGTCAAGGTGGCCGTTCCCGCCGGTCCGCCGGTCCTCGAAGAGCCGCGATTCACCTTCGCGGGACCCGACGGCGAGGCCGAAGATGGGGCGACGCCAGCAGCGCGGGGCGGCAGAGCTCGCCGCGGCGCGGCAGCCGCCGAGGGTGCCAAGCCGGTCGGCGCGCCCGGACCCGGCGGGCCGAAGGCCTCGGGGCGGCTCAAGCCGGGCGAGCCGGTTGACAAGCCCGGTGTTGCGCCCTACCAGGAAGAAGTGGTTCGCTCCGGGAAAGAGAAGCAGCCCGGTCGCATCCTGCGCATTCGCGGCGTCAACCGCTCCTAAGCCGATGTCGGCGCCAGGCCTGACCGCCGTCGCCGATCCGTCCCTCGTCCACGTGCTGCGTCGGCTGGAGCTGGTCGAGGCGCGCGTCCGCGCGGCCGTCGCGCGCCGCCGGGCGACGGATCCGGAGACCGACGATCGATTTCGCGGGCTCTACATTTCGCAGGTTCATGTCGACCGCTTGCTGGCGGAGAAAGCCGGCCCGGTTGCCCCCGATCCTGACGCGGCGAAGGCATGCGACGAGATCGAAGCCGCCGCCGATGGCGCCGAGCGGGAAGGTGCCGACCTGCGACTGCGCCGCCTGGCCCGCAATTTTCACCTCGACGAGATCGACATCGAGTTACTCCTGATCGCGATGGCCCCGGATGTCGACGCGCGCTTTGAGCGCTTATATGGCTATCTGCAGGACGATGTCTCGCGCCGTCGCGCCAGCGTCGGGCTCGGACTGGAGCTATGCGGTTTGCCATCGAGCAGCGCCTATGCGCGGAGCCGCCTCGCGCCCGGCGCGCCACTGGTTGACGAGTACCTGGTGCAGGTTGAAGAAAACGATCGGCCGGTCCTGACCCGGCCACTGCGCGTGCCCGACCGTGTCGCCGCCCATTTGCTGGGGAGCGACATCCCCGACGCCGGGGTCGCGTCTCTGGCTTACGAATCCGAACCCGCGGCGCCGGAGCAGGCGGCGACGTTGGTGCGGTGGATGCAGGATGAACCGAGCGCCGAATCTCCCTCCCCCCTTGGGAGGGAGGGTCGGGGTGGGGGGAGGCTTGCCTACATTCGCGAGCGCCCGGGAGCATCCGGCGCGGCGCTCGCGTCGAGCGCCTTCGCGCAGGTCGGCCGACCGACGCTGGCGCTTGATCTCGAGCGCTTGCGCCCGGAAGATGACCTCGCGATCGTCGCCGCCCTGACCGCGCGGGAGGCCGGCCTGACGGGAGCGGGCGTCGTCGCCGGCCCGGTCGAGGTCCTGATCGCGAAGGGACTTCCAGCGGTTCGCGCCTTTTCGGAGATGCCCTCGATGGTCGTCCTCGTCGGCGCCCGGAGTTGGGATCCGGGCTGGGCGCGCGACGTGCCCTTCATTTGTGAGGCGCCCATCCCGGACGCGGTCCAGCGCGCGGAGCTGTGGCGCCGGAATCTCAACGGGGACACGCCGCCCGGGCTCGATCTCGCAGGCACCATGGCGCAGTTCCGGCTGACGGCGGAGCAGGTGCATCGGGCTGCGCTCGCGGCCCGAATGGAGGCGCATGCCCGCGAGATCCCCCTCGACGAGGACGAGCTCAAAGCGGGCGCCCGTGCGCAGAACGCCGCCGGCCTCGAACGTCTGGCGCGCCGTATCCAGCCCGCGGTTGGTTTTGTTGACCTGGTTCTGCCGCCCGACACGATGGCGCAGCTCAAGGAACTCCTGACGCGTGCGCGTTATCGCGAGCAGGTGCTCGATGTTTGGAAGATGGGCGGCCCGTCGGCGCGCCGCCGCGGATTGACTGCATTGTTCGCCGGGCCCTCGGGGACGGGTAAGACGATGGCGGCCGAGGTGCTCGCCAGCGAGCTCGGCCTTGACCTTTACACCGTGGATCTGGCCACGGTGGTCGACAAGTACGTCGGCGAGACCGAGAAAAACCTCGACCGCATCTTCGCCGAAGCGGAGCGCGTCAACGGGGTGATCCTTTTCGATGAGGCCGATGCGCTGTTTGGCAAGCGTTCCGAAGTCAGCGATGCGCACGATCGCTATGCCAACGTCGAGGTCGCTTACCTGCTCCAGCGGATGGAGCTCTTCGACGGCATCGCCATCCTGGCCACCAACCTGCGGTCCAACCTCGACGAGGCCTTCACCCGCCGTCTGGACTCACTGGTCGACTTTCCCGAACCCGAGCGGGAATATCGGCTGAAGTTGTGGGAGCGAAGCCTGGGGACCGCGATGCCTCGCGCCGGAGATCTTGATCTGGCCTTTCTGGCCGAGTCGTTCAAGCTGGCCGGCGGTGGGATCCGGAACATCGTCGTGGCGGCGGCCTACGCTGCCGCCGAGCAGGGTCAGCCGTTATCGATGGCCCACTTGATCAGAGCGACGCAGCGCGAGTACCTGAAAATGGGTCGCCTCTGTGTCGAGTCGGAGTTCGGCCCCTACTACCACTTCCTCGGTTAGAGGCCGCTACTCATCCTCGTCTTTATCTTCCCCCCCAGCCTCTGTACGCTGGATCGCGTACGGCTGGGCGGTCGCCGGCTCTTCCGTCTCCTCTTGCGGAGCACCCGCGTCGGCGCGCTGCACAGCAGGGGCCGCGGCCGCATGCGACTCGGCGCTCGGTGCCGCGGCCGACATGACCCGATCGGCGCTGGTTTCCGCGGCCTGCTCAAACCGATCTGACGGATGGCTGACCTGGATGCCGCCCGCGGCCGGCGTGCCGTCGACAGGCCCCGATCGCTGTTGCACGACATGGGTCAGCTCGTGCGCCAGCATGCGCTTGCCGGAGTCACTCTCGGGCGCGTACTTGTCTGACTGGAAAACGACGTCGTTGCCGACGGTGTAGGCGTGCGCCTGGACGGAACGCGCCGACTCGGTGGCCTTGCCACCGCTGTGGACCCGGACGTCGCTGAAGTCAGCGCCCAGGCGGGACTCCATGAAGCTGCGAGTGTCGCGATCGAGCGGGGACCCGCCTCCGGAGCCGACGACGTCCTTGACTGGCGACGTCACCTGTTCCTCGAGTGCAGCGGTGACGCTGGCATTCCCGGCCGTCTTTTGCAGGTGCATCACGGCGGACGGAGTCAATACATCGGTGCGGCCGTGCATCAGCGCTTCGGGGCCGACCGACTCCGCGGCGTCTTTTTGCCGAGTTGGCGCCTGGTGGCTCTCCGGACTGATCAGAAGATCGTTTTCGTGCGATTGCATGCTTATGCCTCCGTCGAACTCACGCTGCTACCAACAGGCGCGCAAGGTCCTTCCGCCTGATCTCACTCCAATTGGCCGCTCGGGTCAACGCTCAACGGCGCAGGTCTCGGGGCATTGCCGCTTGCCCGAAGGGGCAACAAGGATCGGACGGCTTGTGGACGGAAGTGTTACTCCCATGTTCGGAGCACGCAACGCGCGCACTTCCCCATGAGGCAGAATTCGGTTCACTCGCGGCTGCCCGGCCGACGGTTGACCGTCGCCCGATTCCAATGCTCAATCAGTGAAGGCCACCAGGTGGACGGCATACGCGCGCTTCAGGACGACCAAGCCGAAACCAGCCGGCGGCAAGCTGCCCACGGTGATCAGGATGGTGGGAAAACTCCTGCGCTACCACTGGGTCATGGGGCACCGATCTCACCCATGGAGCTCCTGAGCCTGCAAGGCCTCGCAGGGAATTCCGCCGTTACTCAACTGGTGACGTCATCTCTGGCACGGCACCCAGCGGCTCAGCCCATCCCGAGCCCGCCGGCGGTCAAGCTGCCGCGTGTGGCGAGCGGCCCACCGGTCCAACTTCCGGCGCCGCCGGGTCGCCCAGGTTCAACCGACATCGTCGCTGAGTCAAAATCGACATCAGGCAGCACCGAGATTCTTCCGGCCGTCGAAGCTGCTCCCACGGTTGACGTAACGCCCGTTCCTCCGCCGCCGGCAGCGGCGCCTGCGGATGCATCGACGACGCCTCAGCCCGGCTATGATGCCGTGTCGGCCCGGGCTACGGTCGAGGCTCAGGTAAGCCAGCTGAAGCTAGCTGCGCTGACACACGCGACGTCAATCAAGCAAAAGGCTGCCGGAACCAAAGAGGCGATCTTCGGCCAGGTCGCAGCGGAGCGCGCGACTATCCAGGGTGGCATCGCCCGGAAGAAGTCCGAGGTCTCGGCAGGCTTCGTCAAGAAACGGGGGGACCTCGGTATGCAGGTGGATGCAGAGCATCAGGCGATCCAAGCCGCTACCGAGCAGGATCATCAGCTGATTGAAACGTCCACCGCGAAACGACTCGAAGCCTTTACCACGGAGACCCAAGCGCAGCGGACGCAGATGCATCAGAAGCTCGAAGAGGAGCGTGGGCGGCCAGGGGAGACCGCGCAGGCGAACGCCACGCGCGCCGAAGCAGAGATCGCAGCTGGCGCACTGGCGGCGCGAGAGATTGGCATGCGGGAGGCCGCCAAATATGGTTCAGATGACACCGGAAGGGCACAAGCGCAAGCCGCGATGAAGGTGGCGGGGGAGACGGCTGCGGACATCGCCGCGAAGGGACCAGGCATCGGCCGTGAGCTGCGAGGCGGCGCGCCGACCTTTGACCGGAAGCATGCGGAATACGCCTCGACTGTCGACAAGCAGATAACCGACGCGGTACCACAGGTGACGCAAGCGATCCGTGCCGAGAGCCAGGCTGCAGCCGCCGAGCTGCACAGCATTACCGGTGCCTCGGTCCAGCAGCTGTCCGGCGTCGAGTCACATGTAAGCACGGCGCTGACACACTCGGAGTCCGCAGCCATCCAGTTAATTGAGTCGGGTGGCAAGAAACAGGCCGAGCAACTGAATCGAGCCGGCAGGCAAGCTGCGTCGGCCGTCGAGCACGCGGCACAAGATCAGTCGGCGCAAATCGAGCGGCGCGCGGCTCAACTGACCGGGCAGCTCCTCTCGGTGCAGATGCCGGATCCGTCTGCGGTAGATGAGGTCCTCGCAGCCGAGCATTCGAACCTGGCTCACGCTGGTGCGGCTACTCAGGCACAGATCGACGCCGCTCATGGTCACGTTGCTGCCGGTCTTGGCAAAACCAGCGCGCAGGTTGTGCAGGGACTCGGCGCCGTTGCTTCAGCCGCGAGTCAAAGCGCCGATAAAGGCTTGCTGCCGGCGATCAGCCATATCAAGTCGACGACCGCAAAGCGGAAGGAATCAGTGGCAACTGTCGTCGATGCGCTGGGTAAGCACCACGACACGATCACGAGCGGGTCACTGGATCAGATCAAAACAGCCGCGACACAAGCCGTCGCCAGTCCCGTCAAGCTCAATGACCAGTTCGCGGAAGACTCGGCCAAGGCGGCGGACCAGTCAGTAGCCAAGGCAAAGGAACCGTTGCCGGGACTGCAAGCCAACGTCAAGGCGGCTGCTGACAAGGCCAAAGAGGAACACGAGCGCAGCCTGTTTGCCCAAATCGGTATGGGCATCCTGAAGGCGCTTGGCGGCCTGCTGATTGGCCTCGTGATCGTCATCGCGCTGGCCCTCGTGGTCGCTTTCGTCGCTGCTTTCTTCGGCGTCGCGCTCACGGCGTTCGGCGCCATGATGATCGCGGGAGCCATCCTCCTGGCGGCTGGTGCGATTTACGCCTATTACCAGCGTAGCCACAGCCCGGAAACGGCCAACATGGGCGTTGGGGCGTTGTTGCTCCTCTCGGTGTCCGATGCAACCGGTTTCACATCCCTCTACGAAGGCATCACGTCATCGTCGATCGCGACGGGGAAGGAGCTGAATCTCGACGCCGAGGCACGTACGGAAAAAATCACAACGGGCCTTGTTTCCCTGGTGATGATTGCGTTGGCTGCGAAGGGTGGCGGCAGCAGCCCATTCGTTCGGCCCATCGAATTGCCAGCGGCGGGTATTGAGGGCGGAATGACTGGAGCCGGTGCCGTGGGGGCCGAATTGTGGGCAGGCGGCAAACTGGTTGGCAAAGGTGCCCTCGACTGGGCTAAGGAGAAGCTCGGTTCCGAACCGGACACCACGCCGACATCAACGAGCTCGGGAACAACAACCGCCGGGGGCCCGCGGCCCACTAAGCTGCCCGACTTGGTTGACGCGCTGAGCAGAGAGGCGGAGGCCCGTGGAGATGCTGTAGGAGCTGACAAGATTGACTTCGTCAATCGCGACCCGAGTGTCGGATTGACCGATGCCGTCAAGACGGAGTTTTTCAAGCGGGTCGACGTCAAGCTGCAGGCCGATCCCAAACTGACGCCCTGGGAAGCAATGAGACAGGTCGTTCGCGACGACCCGAACTCCTTCCTTTTCAAGGGGGACGATATCCCCCTCGATGTGCTCGACGAGCACGGCGGAATGACTCGCATTATCGACTTGAGGTCGGTACACCAGTACATGCTGGATCCGGCCTACCGGAACCAATATCCCGAATTCGATGGTTGGATTGAGGCGATTCAGAAGGATCCGTCGATTTTTGATCCCATCCGAGACTGTTACCCGAGTGCAATGCTGTCGAAGCAGGTGGGTTGGTGGGTTCCCCGGGCCAAGTCAGCGCAATACAGCCTCGCCGAGCTCATCGTCGATCTCGCTCTCCAGCGAGCGCGATACGCTCCTGGGACAGTCCGATTCACACTCGATCCCGTAACGGCCAGGACTGCTGGCTTCAAGAAACCCACGCCGCTCGACGGAATCGAGTTTTCTGAGTGGGGGGAGGCACCGGCGGGCAGCGTATTCGGCGTCACCGAAGGCGGCGTCCCGGAGGCCGTCGGACCGCCTGTACCAGTCAGTGCTGCGACTGGCAGCACGGTCGTTGTGCCAAGCGGTCCCTACGTGCCACCGGCCCTGGGTGGCGCTGCCGTTCCATCGAACGTCAAGCCCGTACAAGACAAGGAACCAGCCGGCACTGGGGCTACACGTTAATCTGGCCGCCGTGGGAAAAGATGAGATCGTCGTCAATGGCGTTCGGATCGGTCCTCAATCAGACCTTGTGGGGATGTTTCGACGCGCACTTGAAGGAGAAGACGTCTTCCCATCGAGGACGGCGTACGGTCCGGAAGATGGTGTAACGACCGTCTTGCACGCAACGCGCGGAACGCCCTTGGAGCCACGGGTTAAGGACGCCATCATGACGCTCCTGACAGACAGCGACCCGAAAGTGCGAGCTGGCGCCATCCTAGCAATCGAAACGTTTCCTCGCGGCTTTGATGGTCAGGCCCTACTTCGCATCCTCGATGAACGACCTAATCTCTTTCAAGGCATCCCGGCAATAACTCCTGGATTCAGCGACATTCGATGGCAGCTATTGCGGGCGATCGCCGGAACCCGCTCACAATCGCAAGAAGTACTCGATCGCCTGAAACGATCTGTAGTTGATCCTTCCAACGGCCAATCGTTGGTTGCGGGTCTAACGAAGTTGGATCTTGACTGGGTTCTCAGCCACGTCCTGGAGGTTCTGGCCGGCCAGCCGACCAGGGTCAACGCAGTCCTGGCGAACGTCGATGACGCGCAGAAGCGGGAGGAATTCCTCACGGCGCTACGCGGAGAGCCCGAGCAGTTTCGAAAGGACGCTGCCTCTCGCCTTGACCGAGTCGTCGGCGACCCTCAGCAACGCGAGCGTCTCACTCGCTTGCTATTGGAGTAGGTCCGCTAGATCAGGCCCTGTCTGAGCGCGTAGGCGACCGCCTGGGTGCGGTTGCGGAGGTTCAGCCGGCTTGTGACATCGTGCACGATGTTCTTGACCGTGCGTTCTGAATAGAACAGACGGCGGCCAACCTCCGCGGTGTCCAGTCCGTCCGCGAGCAGCTTGAGGACCTTGATTTCCCGGTCGGTCAGAACAGCAAAGCTCAGTCCGCGCGGGTTCAAGACCTGGCGCTGCAGGCGACCGACCTGGTCCAGCAAGCGGCCCAGCAGGTCAGGCGAGAGCGCCCCCTCGCCGCCGGCAGCGGCACGGATGGCTTCGAGCAGGTTCTCGGGTGTTGCCTGGTTGCGGCGCAGCACGCCCCGGGCCCCAGCTTCCAGCGCGCTGAGTAAGCCGGTGTCGTCGACACGGGTCACGATCAAGACCACGCGCTCGACGCCGCGACGCTTCAATGCGCGAATGGTCTGGGCGGTCTCCTCGTCCATCTGGTCGGCAATGACCAGCGCGACGACCTCAGCATCGACCTGGCGCTCTTCGACCATGTCGAGTCCGTGGTGGGATCGAAGCTGGCTGGCGATGCCGGCTCGCGAAACAGGATCAGATGTGGCGATGTAGACGCGTGTACGGTCGGTCAAGACGGATGGGCGGGTAGCGATCACGGGTTTTCCTCCTCCTGGGGCCCGGGCAGGTTCCTGCTGCCCTTGCGCTGCTGGCCGCATTATGATGGTCTCGACTTTCCGGGCACTTAACGGGGACTTAACGGGCAGCAGGCGATGCCTGCAGGTCTTCCTTTCTGGCTATGGCCGCGCCACGGAGCGCTACCTATGATTCGAGCGCCATGGCTGCTACCGCCACGCTTGCCAGCAAGGCTGTCACTGTCACACCGGGTGGCGAGGCCGTCTCCGAGGTTCGCGTCCGCAACTCCGGGACGGTGGTCGATCAGTTCACCATCGAGGTCCTGGGCGATGCCTCCGCGTGGGCAATTGTGGAGCCCGCCGTCATTCCCCTCTTTCCGGGAGCCGAGGCGGTCGCGCGCATCAGGTTCAAGCCGCCGAAGTCGTCCAGCGTCCCGGCGCGCGCTGTCCCGTTTGCGGTCAGGGTCAAGTCGCGCGAAGATGCTCGCGCCTCGCTTGTCGAGGAAGGCGTCGTTGAAGTCGGTCCGTTCAACGACACATTCGCCGAGCTGATCCCACGGACAGCGAAAGGGCGGTCCCGTGCGCACGCCCGCCTCGCGCTCGATAACCGTGGCAATGTGCGCATCAGTGCTCGCCTCACGGCGGCCGATCCCGATCGCAAGCTTAACTTCACGATCACCCCGCCGGCTCTCAGTTCGGAACCCGGCACCGCCAGCTTTGCCTCGGTGCGGATGTCACCGAAAACGCGCTTTTTCACCGGCCCGCCAAAGACCAACCCCTACAAGGTCATCGTTCACCAGGACAACTTGCCGCCCATCACTGTGGACGGGACGATGCAGCAGGAGGGTCTTATCCCGCCGTGGCTGCTCCCCGCCCTGATTGGCCTCGCGGCCCTGGCACTAGTCCTGGTGCTGTTGTGGTTCCTTCTGGTCAAGCCGAATATCCAGAGCGCCGCAACCCAAGCGGTCGCGCCCCAGACCTCTTCGCTGCAAGCGCAGGTCAACAGCCTGAAGGCACAGAACCCGCCGACTACGGGTGGTGGCGGAGGCGGGGTGACCGGCGCGAACCCATTTGGCGGCGATGCCTACGCCGCGCGCCTCGTCGGTAGCAATAGTCTGACCGTTCCTGCCGATGGCGGCCTCTCGGTTACTGATCTTGTCTTCGAGAATCCCAACGGCTTGACCGGCGACTTGAAGCTGTCACGGTTCAATGCGAAAACGAACCAGGACCAGGTCTTACTGCAACTCAAGCTCGACAACTTCCGCGACCTCGACTTTCACTTCATCACACCGCTGACGTTCCAAAAGAACGACAAGATCGAGCTGACCTGCACCCCGCCGGAAGGCACTACCTGCGACGCATCCGTTTACTACAGCGGGTACTTCAAGAACCCGCCGAGTTAATGCGCAGCCTCCGGTTGGCGGCGGCTGCGATCCTCGTTGGTGCCGTGGTCGTCGCTGTCGTCGGCAGCGCGGCCCTCGCCGCGCCGGCTAGCCTGGCGGCGGGTTTCCCGGCGACGCGGATCAAGCTCGATCCGGCGTCGGATCCGGTCAACATGCCGGGCCCCATCACCCTCACCGCCACCGTCGTCGATTGGCGTGGGATCGCGGTCCGCAACGTTGCCGTCACCTTCGCGAACGTGACCGACGCGCAAAAACAGGCCGCGGTGTCGAAGTCGACGACCGACAAAGCGGGGCACGCGAACTATGTCTACTCGAACGGCAAGGATCCCCGCATCGACGTCATCCAGGCAACGTTCACCGATGGGCTCGAGGTGCACAAAAGCAACCGCGCGTTCATCGCTTGGCAGAGTGGTCAGCCGGCCACGGCGATCGTGTCGCCCGCCGCAATCACCGTCACGCCAGGATGCTTCCAGCCGGCTACGGCCATCGCGCTGACGTCCGACACATTCAAGCCGGGCGCACCGCGGCCTACACCGAAACCGAAACCGACGCCGACGCCGGCCCCGGTCCCTCCCGTGACATACACCATCACAGTTGACGGTGTGAACTTCAATCCGTACAGCGCGGTCCTCGTGACCTTCGATGCCGGCCCGGGCGGGACGCCCGAAAGCTTCGAACGGACAACTGACGTCTTCGGCCACTTCAACCTGGGCATCCAGGTGCGGAGCCGGTCCGAGGGTGTGCACCTGGTGCGCGCCGACGATTTCCGGCAACGGGAAGCGGACGCGACGTACCAGATTCCCTGCTTCCAGCCCTCCGTCGCACTCGATCCGCCGATCGGGCCGCCTGGCTTCGTCACGAACGTCGTCGGCGCGGGCTTCCCGGCAAACGCGTCGATCGTTTTCCTCAACTGGGGTGCCCCGGCGCTGCGGTCGCCGCTGCCGAAGATCATCAAGACCGACGCAAACGGCTCGTTCCAGTTCCCAATTCTCGTGCTCTATCACGACCTGCTGGGCCCGCGGATGCTGCAGGCGATCGTAGCGAACCCGTTCGGCGACCGAGCCGGCTCCGCCATCGAGGCGGACGCGCCTTTCCTGGTGACGCCCGGTCGCTCGCAACCCACCGATTTGGTCCTTCGGCGGTGATCTTGGCTGAAGTTCAGGGTATGATGCCTGCGGGGGTCGTCGCGACGCACGGGGGAACCGCATGATGAGAGGACGCCGCTGGGGGAGCCGGTGGTGGCGCGCCCTGGGTCCGTCCGTCCTGCTTGCCAGCCTCGCCGTCCCACAGATCGCGGTCACCTCGCCGCCCATCGTGGCCTTCGCCGCCCCAATCGCGGGCCGTCCTGAACTCTCGACCTATGCCGGCGCGCCGGCTGCTGGCAAGCCGACCGACGTCGCCCAACAGCCTTTCGGCCTCGCGGTGTTCGGCCGCTACACGTTCGTAGCCGACCCGGCCAACCACGTGGTCCGGCTGCTGATCGACAACAGCGAGGTGGCCTTTGCCGGCGCCGGGAGCCTGGCGGTCGCGGGCGACGCTGGTGACCCGGCGAAGGCCCAACTGGCCGGCCCGTATGCGGTCGCCATCGGGCAGGTCACGCAGGTGGGCTACCAGGTGACCGGCTTCGACGTCTACATCGCCGACACATTCGCCCACCAGGTGCGCAAGGCGACGGTCACCATCCCGTCGATCGATAACCCCAGCGGCGCACAGACGGCGGTGATCAGCACCATTGCCGGAACCGGGACCTTCGGGTACGCCGGCGATCAGGGCCCGGCCGCGACGGCCAAGCTCAACTCGCCATACGGGATCGCCTGGGACAGCAAGCGGAGGACGGTCTACGTCGCCGACACCCTCAACAACCGGGTGCGGGCGATCGACGGCGGCGGCATCATCCGGACACTGGTCGCCGCACCCCTGAACCAACCGCGCGGCCTCGCCATCAACGGCGATGGGCTGTACATCGCCGATACCTATAACAATGTGGTCCGCCGATTCGACCTGGTCACGGGTTCGCTGACAACCGTGGCCGGCACGGGGAATGCCGGCTATACCGACGGCGTGCTCGCCACGACAGCGTTGCTGAGGCAGCCATCAGGGCTCGCCTTCGACGAGAAGGCGAACCTGTACATCGCCGATACCGGCAACAACGTCGTTCGCGAGCTGGCGATCGGGGATCACTTCCTGCGAACCGTCGCTGGGACCGGCAAGTCCGGCGAGTTTGGCGACGGTGGCCCGGCGATCCTGGCGCAGCTCGCCGCACCGACGGCGGTCGCCGTTCGGCCGAACGGCGACGTCGTCATCGCGGACACCGGCAACAACCTGCTGCGAGTGCTGGAAGGCACCCTCTCCACGACGCCCGCGCACAACATTCATATCGAAGCCGGCAACGGGACGGCGAGCTTCGCCGGCAACGGCCAGCCACCGGGCCAAGCCCAATTTGCAGCCCCGGCGGCCGTGCTCTCGCACCTAGGAACCGGGTCGCCACTGAACGCGGCGGTGCCAGCGGTGACCGGCCAACGCTACGTGATCGATACCTTCAATCATTCGGTGCGAACCTTCACCACGAACGACACGGACGCGGCCAACCATGCGAAACCTGACGACGACACGAAGCCTGACAACGACGACGACGACGTCAGCACGCTTGCCGGAATCGGTGGGGTGCGCGGGCCGGGGATCCCCTCGACCCAGGCTACGGACACACGGCTGGCGTACCCGATGGGTGGGGCGCTCGATACCCCGCACAACGTGCTGTATGTCGCCGATACCTTCAACAATGTCGTCCGCGCGATCGACCTGACGCATCAGACGATCGCGACCGTCGCCGGCACCGGGACGGCAGGCTATGCCAGCACCGACGAGGGCAAACCCGCGAACCAGGCGTCGCTGAGCTATCCGACCGGACTGGCCGTCGATCCGGCGGGCAACCTCTTCATCGCCGACACCTACAACAGTCGCGTGCGCGAAGTCGTGGGTGGACTGCGGTTCGATGGAAACGGCAAGGTATCGTCGGTGGGCTCGATCTTCACGGTGGCCGGCAGCGGCCGGCTCGGGTACAGCGGCGAAAATGGCGACGCGCGCCAGGCCGATCTGTACTTCCCCTTTGGTGTTGCGCTCGACACCGCGGCCTCGCCCAACCTCTACATCACCGACAGCTTCAACCACCGGATCCGCCGGGTCGCTGCCGTCAGCGCGGATCCGAAGGCATCCGACGTGATCCAGACGATCGCCGGGGATGGCGCACCGGCATTCGGCGACGGCGCGGCGGCCCAAGCCCACTTCAATCGTCCCTGGAGTGCGACGGTTGACCAGGGTACCGTTTACGTCGCCGACTACCTGAACCACCGCGTTCGTCGCATTGACCTCACGGGTCAGGCGGTGACGACCTTCGGGGGAATCGGCACCTCGGGACTTCAGGGCGACGCCGGCCCGGCCGACGCCGCCGAAGTCGATGCGCCACGTGGCCTCAGCATGCTTGGGGACTCGGGCGCGATGCTCGTCGCCGACAGCTTCAACAGCCGCGTCCGCTGGCTGGGCGTCACCCAGGCCGGGATCCAGCGCACCCAGGTCAACTTCGATCCAACCAACCTGTCCGGGCGCAGCCAACCGCAGAGCGTGACTGTGACCAGCACGGGCAGCGGGCTACTGGTGATGGGGGCGGTCGATCTCGGTGCGGATCGGAACAACTTCTACCTCGACCCCTTGAAGAACACCTGCGCCCAGGCGAAGCTCGAGCCGGGGACGAGCTGCTCCTTCGAGGTGGCCTTTCAGCCGCGTGCGACCCTCGGCACCCACACGGGCAGCGCTGTGATTCCCAACGATGCGGTCGGAGGTCAGCAACTGATCACCCTGAAGGGTGAAGCGACGGCAGCCCTCGTGACCTTCAGTCCGCCCGCGGTCGTCATCAATCAGCCGGTCAACGCGCCGCCCACGCCGGCGACCGTGACGCTGACGAACAACGGCGGTGGCCTGCTGCACATCACCTCGATCGCCCTCGATAAAGGTACCGACCCGGATTTCGGCCAGAGCAATAACTGTCCGAGTGTGATGACCGGCCATAGTAGCTGCCAGATCACGATTACGCTCAACCAGATCGGCCCCGACGACAAGAAGACGCGCAGCGGCACGCTCACCATCAAGGACGATGCCGGCGGGAACGGATCGTCGGGGGGCGCTTCGCAATCGGTGCCGCTTACGGGAAGCGTGGCGCAACCAGCGGCGAGCTTCAACAGCCAATCGCTGATCTTCACCCAGAACCTGGGCAGCAGCAGTGGCTCAGAAACCATCAGGCTGGTCAATACCGGGCAGGCGGCGCTCCACCTTAGCGCCATCCGTGAGGACGGCGACTTCTCGCAGAGCAACAACTGCCCGCCGGTGCTCGCAGCTGGCGCCAGCTGCGCCATCACGATTACCTTTATCCCCAGCACCCTCGGGGAGCGCGACGGCTACATCGTCGTGGCCGACGACTCAGCCGACAGCCCGCAGCGGATCCAGGTGATGGGTGTGGCGACCATGGCGCTGTCGCACCTCGGTCCTGACCGCCTCAAATTCAGCCAGAACGTCGGGTCTAATAGCGCGCCGCAAAGCGTCGTGCTGACGAACCGCGGCGACGGGCCGCTCACCATCGGCGCGATCGCGGCCACCGGCGATTTCAGAGCCACCCCGCATTGTCCGGCGCAACTGCTCCCGGGGATTTCGTGCACGATCGACGTGACCTTCGCGCCGCAGGCGGGCGGGGCCCGCAGCGGCAGCCTGGTCGTGACGGATGACGCCAACGCGGCTCCCGGCTCCAGCGATGTCGTGCGGCTCACGGGCCTTGCCTACCAGCCGATGGCGACCTTGAGCGCGGCGCTGCTCTCGCCCGGCGCGAACGTGGGCGGAACAGCGGCGCCGCAGGTCGTGACGGTGACGAACACGGGCGACGGCGCGCTCACGATCCGTTCGGTCGGGATCAGTGGAGCCGCCGCCGGCGACTACACGCAGACGAACAACTGCCTGCGGGCGATCGCACCCGGCGCATCCTGCGCGATTACGGTCGGCTTCGCGCCACGCGGGTACGGCGTTCGCAGCGCCGCCCTGACGCTCTACGACGACGGCCCAGGCGGCGCTCAAACGGTCAGTCTGCGCGGAACCGGAACCGCGGCCAGGCCATTACTGAGCAGCGGATACCTGAACTTCGGTGGCGTGACCTCCGGGACTTCGACCCTGCCGCAGACGGTGGTCCTGTTCAATTCAGGGAACGGCCCGCTGTCAATCGGCAGCATCAGCCTCGCCGGCGATAACTTCACGATGACCACGAACTGCGGCAGCACCCTGGCACCCCGAGTCAGCTGCACGATCAGCGTGACCTTCCTCCCGCAGGCCACTGGGGCCCTTTCCGGCGTCGTCACGATCATCGACAATGCCGGGACCCAGCGGATTACCCTGAGCGGCGTCGGGACCTAAGCCGGACCCCACCCTACCCTCCCCCAGAGGGGGAGGGAGACCTGCCACCGCGCGGTGTGAGACTCTAGTACGTGGCCCCACAGCGCTCGGGCCATAGGAGGAGCGATGGCGAAGAACCCCTTATTCGAGCTTTACGAGGCAGGCACCAGCGTCTGGCTCGACTACATCCGCCGGAGCCTGATGACGTCCGGCGAGCTCAAACGAATGATCGAGGAGGATGCCGTGGTGGGCATGACCTCCAACCCCACGATTTTCGAGAAGGCGATCGGCGGCAGCAGCGATTACGATGACGCACTCCGCACGCTGGTGGAGGCCGGCAGCCCCGACGAGGAGATCATGCTGAGCCTGATCGTCGAGGACATCCAGATGGCTGCCGACGTGCTCAAGCCCGTCTACGACCAGACCAAGCACAAGGACGGTTACGTCAGCATCGAAGTGTTGCCACGGGTCGCCGACGACACCAAGGGGACGATCGCGATGGCCCACGACCTGTTCGATCGCGTTGGGCGACCGAATATCTTCATCAAGATCCCGGCGACGGACGCCGGACTCCCCGCGATCGAGCAATGCATCGCCGACGGCCTGAACATCAACATCACGCTGATGTTCTCGGTCAAAGTCTATGAAGACGTCGCCCGCGCCTTCATCCGCGGCTTGCAGCAGCGCATGCGGCAGGGGCACCCCGTCGACGTCGCCTCGGTCGCGAGCTTCTTTGTGAGTCGCGTCGATACCGCCGTCGACAAGCTGCTCGAGCAGAAGATCGCCGCCGCCAAGGATCCGGCGGAACGGGCGAGGTTGCAGCAGCTCATGGGTAAGGCCGCCGTTGCCAACGCGAAGATGGCCTACCAGGCATTCCAGCGGATCTTCAATGGGCCCGAGTTCGCCGACCTTCGGGCGGAGGGCGCGTCGGTGCAACGCTGCCTCTGGGCCAGCACCGGAACCAAGAATCCTGCCTACAGCGATGTGATGTACGTCGAGGAACTGATCGGCCCGGAGACGGTCAACACCATGCCGCAGCAAACCATGATGGCCTTCAAGGAGCATGGCGAGGTTCGTCCCAGCCTGCTCGAAAATGTCGATGGCGCCCACAAGGTTCTGAGCGATCTGGCGGCGATTGGCATCGACATGGACAAAGTCACCTCTGACCTGCGCATCGATGGCGTCAAGCTGTTCGCCGATTCGATCGACAAGCTACTCGAAGAGATCACGAACAAGAAGAAGGAGCTGAAAAAGGGATCGGTCGGTGCCCACGAGGCACAACTGGGTGCACTCGACGCCTCGGTCAATAGTCGCCTGCAACAACTGGAGCAGGCGGCGGTCGTTCGCCGGATCGCCGAGAAGGATGCCGGGCTCTGGAAGTCGAACGGGAGTGCCGAAAGTGAGATCCGCGAGCGGCTGGGCTGGCTCCAGGTTGCTGACCGGATGGAGAAACGCGTCCCCGAGCTCGAGGCATTGCGCAAAGAGCTGGTTGGCGAGGAATTCAGCGACGTCCTCCTGATGGGGATGGGCGGCAGCAGCCTCGCTCCGGAAGTCTTCCGGCAAACCTTCGGGGCGCCCAAGGGCGCGCTCGACGTGCATGTCCTTGACACCACGGATCCCGCCGCCATCATCGCCATGGAGAAGGCGATCGATGTTCGCAAGACGGTCTTCATCGTCGCCTCCAAATCGGGGACCACGCTGGAGACGCTGTCGCACTATCGTTACTTCTGGCAGCAGACGGGGCAGAAAGGGAAGCAGTTTATCGCGATTACCGACCCGGGGACATCGCTGGCCGACGAGGCTTCACGGCGAGGATTCCGCCGCACCTTTCTCAACCCCCCGGATATCGGCGGCCGGTACTCGGCCCTTTCGTACTTTGGCCTGGTGCCGGCCGCGCTGGGTGGGGTGGACCTTTCGGACCTGCTCGACCGAGCGGCGACCATGATGCGGGCGTGTTCCCCCTCCGTCCCGGTGGGCGAGAACCCGGGAGCCTGGCTGGGGGCGGTCTTCGCCGAGGCGGCAATGGTCGGGCGGGACAAGATCACGATTGTTACGCCCTCCGCGGTACAGAGTTTCGGTGTGTGGGCGGAGCAGCTGATCGCCGAGAGCACCGGCAAAGAAGGCAAGGGCCTGGTGCCGGTCGCGGACGAAGCGCTGGGTCCCCCGCAGGTCTATGGCACTGATCGCCTCTTCGTCCGGCTGGCGCTGCCGGGTGACGATGAGCCTGCGGCGTTGACGGCGCTCGGCAAGGCCGGGCATCCGGTTGTTACTCTCAAGCTAAGCGACCCGCTCGCCATCGGGGCGGAGTTCTTCCGCTGGGAGTATGCGATTGCGGTCGCGGGCGCGATCCTGGGCATCAACGTCTTCGACCAGCCGAACGTGCAGGAGGCGAAGGATCTCACCAAGAAAGTCCTGAGCGAGGGCAATCCGCCGACCGTCGGCGAGGGGATCAGGTGGGCCGGCCAGGCGGGGGCGACCCTCGAGGCGGCGATTCAGGCCCTGCTCGGTCAGGTGCGGGCCGGCGACTACCTGGCCCTGCTGGCCTTTATCACACCCAACGCGGAGCACGACCGCGCGCTCGACGCGATCCGGCTCGCCATCCGTGACAAATACCGGGTGGCAACGACTGTGGGTTACGGGCCACGCTACCTGCACTCGACCGGCCAGCTGCACAAGGGCGGCCCCAACAGCGGCGTCTTCCTCCAGCTGGTTGGCGATGATCCGGATGATCTGCCGATTCCTGGCGAGAAGTTCACATTTGGTGTTCTCAAGCAAGCTCAGGCCCTTGGTGATTTCCAGGCGCTGCGCAACCACGGGCGGCGCGTGCTTCGCGTCCAGGTCCGTGATGTGGCGCAGGGCCTGGTCAATTTCGGTCAGTCCGTCGGCGCACCGGCCCGCCGGCCGACGCGAGCCGCGCTTTAGTGCCATGCGAGCGTTTGAGGCGTAAATGGAATTAGCGATGATCGGCCTCGGGCGGATGGGATCGGGCATGACCATCCGCCTGATGCAGGGCGGCCACCAGGTCGTGGTCTTCGATCGATCCGCCGATGCCATTGCGACGCTTGCCAGCAAGGGTGCGACCGGAGCGAGCAGCCTCGAAGATCTCGGCCAGAAGCTCAAGGCCCCGCGCATCTTCTGGCTGATGATTCCAGCCGGCGCTCCGATCGATGACACCATCCAGCGCTTGTCCGCCATCCTCTCGCCGGGCGACATCATCGTCGATGGCGGCAACTCGAACTACAAAGACTCGATGCGCCGCGCGGAAACCCTGCGCTCGCAGCAGGTGGAATTTCTGGATTGCGGCGTCAGCGGAGGCATCTGGGGCCTCAAGGTCGGCTTCAACCTGATGGTCGGCGGCAACGAGGCGGTCTTCAAACAGGTCGAGCCCATTTTTCAGACGCTCGCGCCGCCTGACGGGTATGCCTACGTCGGCCCCTCCGGTGCCGGGCACTACGCCAAGATGGTGCATAACGGCATCGAGTACTCGATGCTGCAGAGTTACGCGGAAGGATTCGAAGTCTTGAAAGCCGCGTCTTTCGGTTTCGACCTTGTCCAGCTCACGCGCCTCTGGAACCATGGCAGCGTCATCCGTTCCTGGGTGCTCGAGCTCGCCGAGGACGCCTTCGCACGCGATCCCGACCTGGCTCACATCAAGGGCTACGTCGAGGACTCGGGCGAAGGCCGCTGGACACTCGAGGAAGCGCTGGAGCATGCCGTGCCCGCGCCGGCACTGGCGATGAGCCTCTTCATGCGCTACCGGTCGCGCCAGGACGATTCCTTCAGCGCCAAGGTCCTGGCAGCGCTGCGCAATGAATTTGGCGGGCACCCCGTGAGGACTGAATAGCAATGGCCCAGGCCACGACCGCACCGCTGACCCAGAATGTCTTGCGGGACGGGCTGATTCTGCTGCCGCGCACGCCGGACCCGGCGGCGATGGTGATCTTCGGTGCCTCGGGGGACCTGACCGCGCGCAAACTGATGCCCGCCCTCTACAACCTCGCCCTCAATCGCTATCTCCCGTCCGGCTTCAGCGTGATCGGCGTCGCCGACACGGCCCTCACCGAAGACGAGTTCCGCGCGCACATGGAGCAGGCCGTGCAGAAGTTCTCGCGAAGCCAGCCGGTCGATCGCGCCGTCTGGCAAAGCCTCGCCGAAGGAATCTCCTACGTCCGGATGCCCTTCGACGACCAGGAGGGATACGGCCGGCTGGCCGCCGAGCTCGAGCGGTTGGATCGCGAGCGGGGAACCGCCGGCAACCGCGTGTTCTACCTGGCGACCGCGCCCCAGTTCTTTTCCGTCATCATCGACCGGCTTGGAGCGTCTGGCATCGCCAAGGGCGGCGATGGCTGGAAACGGGTCGTCATCGAGAAGCCATTCGGCAACGACCTGAAGAGTGCCCAGGCGCTGAACCAGGCGATCCACGCGGTGTTCAGTGAACAGCAGATCTATCGCATCGATCACTACCTGGGAAAAGAGACCGTGCAAAACGTTTTGGTCTTCCGCTTTGCCAACGGGATCTTCGAGCCCATCTGGAACCGGCGCTACGTCGACCACGTGCAGATCACGGTGGCGGAGGACATCGGCATCGAACGGCGTGGCAAGTACTACGAGACCTCGGGCGCCCTGCGTGACATCTTCCAGAACCACCTGATGCAGCTCCTCAGCATCGCCGCCATGGAGGCACCCCCCAACTTCGATGCCGACAGCGTGCGGGACGAGAAGGTCAAAGTCCTCAAGTCGATCCGTCCGATCGACGTCGCGAGTGACGTCGTGCGCGGCCAGTACGGCCCTGGTTGGGTGGCCGGCCAGCAGGTGCCCGGCTACCAGCAGGAGGTGAACGTCTCACCCACGTCAAACACGGAGACCTTCGTCGCGGTCCGGCTCAAGATCGACAACTGGCGCTGGGCCGATACGCCCTTCTATTTGCGCACCGGCAAGCGGTTGCCGAGCCGTGCGTCCGAGATCGCGATCCAGTTCAAGAACCCGCCGCACCTGCCCTTTGCGAAGACCGCCGTCCAGGAGTTGACGCCCAACGTACTGGTGATGCGAATCCAGCCCCATGAGGGGGCCTCGCTGAAGATCGCCGCCAAGATTCCCGGCCCGGTGATGCGCTTGCGCACCGTCAACATGGACTTTTTCTACGGCTCGTCTTTCATGGTCGAGTCTCCCGACGCGTACGAGCGCCTGGTGCTCGACTGCATGCTGGGCGACGCGACCCTCTTTGCCCGAGAAGATGAAGTGGAGCGCGCCTGGGCCCTGGTCGACCGGATCGAGGCGGGGTGGGCGTCGCAGCCGCCGCCGGCATTCCCCAACTATGCCGCTGGCATCTGGGGGCCGCCCGAGGCCGACGCGCTGATCGAGCAGGACGGCCGGCGCTGGAGGCGGCCATGAGCAACGATCACACCGAGCTGACCACCCGGTCCTTTGTCGACGTCCATTCCATCCAGGAAGAGCTGGACCAGGTCCGATGGGGGTTGCACGACGATGGCGCGGGAAGCGAGGCCGCGCAGCACGCCGCGGCGGAAGCCCGTGCCAGCGTCCTCAACCTGATCACCGTAGTGAGCAATGAGCCCGAGCTGGGCGCCGTCACGAGCGTGCTCGACCGACTCTCGGTGACCCACCCTTCACGGACCCTGATCCTCCTTGCGCAGCACACCCGCGAAGCCGACAAGCTGGAGGCTGAAGTGTCCGCCCAGGAGCGGACCGAAAGCGGCCATCGGGTCAGCACCGAACGCGTGATCCTGCACGCGCACGGCGAGCCCGCCCGGCACCTGGCCAGCGTGGCCGCGCCACTGCTGATTCCCGATCTCCCCGTGATCCTGTGGTGGCCGGGGCGCCCGGAGTTCGATAACCCGTTGTTCGACGATCTGTGCGCGCTGGCCGATCGACTGATTGTCGATACCGACGAGGGCTTCGATGATAGGGACCTCACACGCCTTCTCGAGGTGGCCCGCCGGAAGAACGCACGGGCGTCGATCGGCGACCTCAACTGGGCCCGGCTCGTCGCCTGGAGGCACGTCGCGGCGCAGTTCTTCGACATGCCGAACATGCTCGTCCGCCTGGGCCACATTCACGGGGTCTCCATCTTTCACGGAAGCGACGGATTGACGGCCCAGGCGCGGCTGCTTGGAGGCTGGATGCGTAGCCGGATGGCGACGGTCGGCATCGACGTGCCGCTGGAGTTTCGAGCCGATGATTCGCTCGAGCACGGGGTCCATCGCCTCTTGATTTACACCGGTGGCGATGAGGGCCCCGCCCGTTTCAGCATGAGCCGGCTTCGAGGCGGCCGCCTCTCGACGCAGATCCGGCTTGACGATCAGGAGCTTGCCGAGCGGACCGTGCGTCTCGAATCGCGGGCAACCGAGGAGCTGCTGGGCATTGAGCTGACCCTGCCGGGCCACGACGTGCTCTTCGAACAGGCGCTCGCGGCCGCGCTGCAGTAAGCGCCACCGTGGCCGCCGCGATCACTCCGCTGGTCGTCGCCGGACCGGCCGAGCTCGCCGAGGCGGCGGCGTCCTGGACCGCCGAGCGAATCATCGGTGCCGTGACGAGGCGCTTGGCCTGTTACCTGGCCCTCGCCGGGGGCGAGACGCCTCGAGGGTGCTACCAGCGGCTGGCCCTGCCGCCCTATCGCGATAGTCTTCCCTGGGCGTCGGTGTTCGTCAACTGGTCGGACGAGCGGCAGGTGCCACTCGATGATCCGGCGAGCAACTATGCGATGGCGAAGGCGGCACTGCTCGAGCACGTGCCGATCCCACCCGATCACGTGTTTCCCCTGGTCGGCGATCCGACGCCTGCCCTCCGCCGGGTCCCAGCGGATGCGAGCGGCTGGCCGCGGTTCGATGTGATCCATCTAGGTCTGGGGGAGGATGGGCACACGGCGTCGCTCTTTCCGGGCGATCCGGCGCTCCGGGAGGCGCAGGCGCTCGTCGCGGCCGTTCACGATGCGCCCAAGCCACCGCCCGAGCGCCTGACCCTGACGTTGCCGGTGATCAACGCGGCTCGGGCCGTGCTCTTCATGGTGCAGGGAGCCTCCAAACGGGACGCCCTCGCGGGGGTGCTGCGCCGGGATCCCGCCCTCCCGGCTGGCCTCGTGCAGCCGGTGGACGGTGAGCTCGTGTTCATCGTCGACAAGCCGGCTCTCGGCTAGAACCCAGACTCCAGTTGGTCAACTCGCCCTCCGGGGGCTAGCCTTGCCCCCGCCGGGTGCGACCGGTGCATCTTAGTCCCGGACTATAACTTAACTTGTTTCTTGACACGCCCAACTCTAAGTGACAATCTTGTAACGCAGAGACCAACGTAATACACGTCAGGGCAGGGAAAGCAGCAATGGCGATCGCGGGGGCACATCGTTCGGCCGTCCAACCCGGCCATCGGCTCGAGCGCCGTAACCGGCGGCGGAAGACCCGGGCCGCCGCCCGATGGCTGGCTAGCTTGGGAGCCTGGAGCGTCTTTTTCCTGGTCCTCGGCTGGCTGGTTGCCGCTGGCGTCTACGGCCTGGTGAACCCGTGAGGCGCTGCTACGGGCGCCGGCACTCCTACCGGCATACGGACTATCACCTCCGCGAGTGGCACCGCCGACGCCGCGCGAACCTGCAGCGCAACGTGGTCGTCGGCATGATCGCCATGGTGTCGCTGCCGCTGCTGACCGTCCCGGCCATCGCGGCGCAAACGGTGGGTGATCTTCCCTCAGTGACCGGGCTGTCATCAACCAGCCTTCCGCAGGACATGCTGATCTTCGACCGGCACGGGAACCTGCTCGCCGATGTCGGCGACCAGGGCGACCACCGCGTGGTTGTCCCCCTCAGCTACATCTCGCCCAACGTGATCAACGCCACCATCGCCGTCGAGGACCACAGCTTCTACTCGAATAGCGGTGTCGACTTCGGTGCCGTCGTGCGAGCGGCGTTTGCCGACTATTCGCACCACGGCATCAAACAGGGTGGCAGCACGATCAGCCAGCAGCTCGTCAAGCAGCTGTTCATTGGCGCGCATCCGGACAACTCGATCCAGCGCAAGTCGAAAGAGGCGGTCCTGGCCCTCGAGCTCAACAGAAACTATTCGAAGAGCCAGATCCTCGAGATGTACCTGAATACCATCTTCTACGGCAGCCAGACGTACGGCATCGAGGCGGCCGCACATAGTTACTTTCAAACCAACGCGCACGACCTGACCCTGGCGCAGGCCAGCATGCTGGCCGGGCTGCCGCAGGCGCCGACGCAGTACAACCCGCTGGTCAACCTGGCAGCCGCAAAGCAGCGCCAGTTCACCGTGCTGAGTGCAATGGTCGAAAACCATTACATCAGCCAGAAGGAGGCCGACGCGGCCTATGCCACAAAACTGCAGATCTATCCGCCGAGCAATCACTTCCAGGCTCCCTACTTCGTCGACTACGTCCTGAAAACGTTGCGGCAGCAGTACCATATCCAGCCTGGCGACCGGCGCGGCTATCGGGTGTACACCTCGCTCGATCTGAATCTGCAAGTGCTGGCCGAGCAAGTCGTCCGCGATCAGATCGCCCAGAAAGGCAACTACTACAACTTCCACGACGCCGCGCTGGTCAGCATGGATCCAAAAACCGGCGAGATCCTTGCGATGGTCGGCGGCAACGACTACAACCGGCCGGGTGGCTGGATCAACATGGCAGATACGCCGCGGCAGCCCGGTTCGACCTTCAAGATCTTCACTTACACAGCCGCGATCGAAAGCGGCAAATTCAACATGATGACACCCATCCTCGACGCGCCCCTGGTCTTCCCGACGTGGGGCGGCGCGAGCGGCTTCGAGCACTACATCCCTCTGAACTACGACCTGAGGTACCACGGGGTGCTGCCGCTGAAGATGGCGATGGGCAACTCACTGAACATTCCCGCCGTCAAAACGGAGCTGCGTGTCGGCATCCCGAACGTCCTCAGCGTGGCGCGGCGGATGGGCGTGACCCACCTGACGCAGCCCGACGACAACTACTCGCTGAGCCTGACGCTGGGCGGGTACGAAGTCACACCTCTCGACATGGTGACCGGTGTCTCGACCCTTGCGACCCTCGGCGTCCGTCACACCCCGGCGCCGGTGTTGTCGATCAAGGACGCGACCGGCAAGGACGTCTTCACCTATGACCCCGCCAAGAACGAATACCGCGCCATCAGCGAGGACGTCGCGTTCATCATCGGCTCCATCATGTCGGACGACCGCAACCGCTGCCTGTCGTTCGGCTGCAACGGCGACCTGACCCTCCCCGGGCGCCACGTCGCCGCCAAGACCGGGACCACCCAGGCCTTCCGTGACAACTGGACGGTCGGATTCACCCCGACGCTTGCGACCGCGGTCTGGATCGGCAACCCGGATAACACCCCACTCAGTCACAACTCGACGGGGATCGTGGGCGCCGCGCCGATCTGGCATCGGTTCATGCAGCAGGCACTGGCCGCAACGCCCGACCAGTGGTACGCAAAGCCCGCCGGCGTGCACCAGATCGGGCAGAACTACTTCCTGCCCGGCACGGAGAACGTTCGATCGACGCTGCTGGGGTGGCCGACCTGTCGTTTCTGGAGCTACAACCCCTATAACCTGACCTACGCCGACACGCTAGTGGACGGCGTGCCCTGCTCACTCTGGGCCCCGCCGCCACCGCCGCCGGCACCGGCCCCGCCACCAGCCCCGACGCCGCCTCCCGTCCGCCCCGCTTCCCCGACAAACTAGTCCTGCGACGCCCATAATCGGACTGGCGTGCGCCGGGCATGGCACCGATGCGGCTGCGTGGCCCTGATGGCCATCGGGCTGGCCGGACTGGCGGCTGTGCCCGCGGCGGCGAGTGACACCTATCCTGCCTCCGGCCCGCTGGAGATCCGCATCTTCGGCGCGAACGGCGAGGTGCGGGACTTCCTCCCTCGGTCCGCGGAAGACCGGCGGGGTGCCATCGCGCTCGTCAGCCAGATCAGAGGCGCGATCCAGGGCCAGGCCCAACCGATCGAGGAGGCGGCCGTCATGTTGCCGCATTACCGAATCGGGGTGAGCCACCTGGGGCTGACATACGTCACGAGCCCGTGGTCCCGCACATCGGAAACCAGCCTCATCTATTTCCCCGGCGGGCACGCCCCCAGTTTCCTCGTTGTCGAATTCGGTCACGGGGGAGCCTCGCTGGACCAGCAGTGGATCCTGCCGGATCCCGAGGTCGCGGCGCTGCTGCAACGGCATCTCCGGGGTCTGGTACCCATCGGCCTATCAGGACCTGCCGCCCGCGACACGGCTAGAGGGTCGTGGAGCACGGGGATCGGGGTGTTGTTGCTCGCCGGGATCATGCTGCGGCTGTTTGAGGATCGCCGCCGCTGGACCCGCCGCGAGAAAAAAGAAGGAGCGCCGGAAAGGGGACTGACCGGCGCTCCCGGAGGTCGTCGGCCCCTCGGAACACTCGTTAATTCGCGCCGTGGTTACGGACGAATACCCTCCCCATCCTTGGGAGGGTAGGGGTGGGGGGCGTCAGTCCCTAATCGGGCGGCTCGGTGGCGACCTCGGCGCCCATTGCGTGGTATCCGCCATCAACGTGAACGATTTCTCCCGTGGTGGCGGCGCTGTAGTCCGAGAGCAACACGGCTGCCATCTTCGCGACCGGCGTCCGGTCTTCGCTGTTCCAGCCGAGCGGTGCGCGCTGGCCCCACGTGGTTTCGAACCGCTCGAATCCCGGGATCCCTTTTGCCGCCATCGTCTTCAGGGGGCCAGCCGCCAGCGCGTTCACCCGAATGTGATGCTTGCCGAGGTCCCGAGCAAGGTAGCGGGTGACCGATTCGAGTGCCGCTTTGCACACGCCCATCCAGTCGTAAAAGGGCCACGCTTGCGTGGAATTGTCGAAATCGAGTGTCACGATACTGCCGCCCTGCAACATCAGCGGGCTAAGGGCTGCGGCCATCGCCTTGAGCGAATAGGCGCTCGTCCGGAACGCGGTCTGCACACTCTCCCACGGCGCGGTCATGAAGTTGCCGCCAAGCGCATCGGCGGGCGCGAACGCAATCGCGTGAACGAATCCATCCAGGCGGCCCCAGCGGTCCTTTAGAGTCTTTGCAAGCGTGTCGAGGTGCTCCTGATTGTTGACGTCCATCTCGAGGATGTCAGGGGTCGGTTTCATCCGGCGGGCGCTCTTTTCGGTCAGGCTCATGACCCGGCCAAAGCTGGTCAGCACGATATCGGCGCCCTCTTGCTGAGCCGTGTCGGCGATCGCAAAGGCGATGCTGGCTGGGGTGAGGACGCCGGTGACCAGGATCTTCTTCCCCTCGAGGATGCCCGGCATGGCGGTCAGATTCTATCCGAGCCGACAGAACGGGGACTCAGGCACTAGGCGACCGAGGCGACTCGTGTCCGAGCGCGCTCGGCGCGCCCCGCTCGCCATTGGGCGATGGCGACGCTCACGATCAGCAGCAGCCCCGTTGCCACATCCTGGAAATACTGCTGGACACCGAGCAAGTTCATCCCGTTCGAGAGGACACCAAGAATGATGACCGCCAGGATGGTGGCCGTCACGGCACCTTTGCCACCGGTGGTGGCGGCGCCCCCGAGGAAGACGGCGGTGATGGCTTGCAGCTCCATCCCCTGTCCATTCAATGGCGCACCGGAGGTCGTGCGGGCCGCGAGGAGCACACCGCCGAGGCCGGCCAGCGTGCCCGAGATCCCGTAGATCGTCAGGCGTATGCGGGTCAGGTTGATACCTGCGAGGCGGGCCGCCGTTGCGTTGCCGCCCAGCGCATAGATCGACCTCCCGAGGTCTGTGTATTTCATGAGGACGTGACCCAGCACGGCGACCAGGATCAAGATCACAAGGATGACGGGGATGCCGACGAAGGCGTCGCTCTGCAAGAGCCGGCCGGAGCCGAGCCAGGTGAAGTCCGCCTTGGTGCCGACGCCCACCGGATAGCCGTTTGGGGCGATGAGAAAGGCGACGCCTCGGAATGCCGCAAAGGTTCCGAGTGTCGCGATGATCGGATTGACACGCAAGAAGGCCACGATCGAGCCGTTTACGAGGCCCGCGATCAGGCCGGCGAGTAGCCCCGCGATGAGCGCGTACTGCATCCTGCCCCAGGAGGCATTCACGGCAAGCGCGGCCACGACTCCAGAGATGCCGGCGATCGAGCCCACGGAGATGTCGAGTGCTCCGGCGATGATCACGATCGATTCGCCGACCGCCAGCACACCCAACACGGCGATGTTCTGGCCAAGGGAGTTCAGCAGGTTGCGCTGCCCGAGGAAGAATGGTGACTGCGAGACGATCACGGCGATTTCGATCGCCAGCACGATCAGAAGTGACAGGTTTTCGGCGCCGACGAAACGGATGACCGGGCGTAGCCGCGTGGCGGCGCTCGAGAGGCTGGTCATGCTGGTTCGTCGGATGCCAGCCGCTTCTGGGCTTCGACGCTCTGAGAAAGGTGCTCGGCCATAGCAAGCCCCAGTACCGCCTCTTCGGTGGCGCCTTGGCCGGGCAACTCCCCGGCAATCCGACCGTTCTGCATGACGTAGATTCGATCAGAAAGCCCCAGGATCTCGGGCAGTTCGGAGGAGATGAAGATGACCCCGAGCCCCTGGTTGGCAAGCTCGTCGACCAGCCGGTAGATCTCGGCTTTGGCGCCGACATCGATACCGCGCGTCGGCTCATCCAGGATCAACACCTTGGGCTTGGCGGCCAGCCAGCGTGCCAGCACAACCTTCTGCTGGTTGCCCCCGGACAACTTGCCCACTTCCTGGTCGAGTGATGGCGTCCGAATGTTCAGCCGCGCGACATACTCGCTGGCATTCTGGCGTTCCAGCCGGCGCCGCATAAAGTGAAATCGGGACAGCCGACGAAGAATGGCGAGCGAGGCATTCTCCAGGACGCTTCGCATCATGACGAGACCTTCCCGCTTCCGGTCCTCGGGGGCCAGGCCCATCCCGGCACGTACGCCGTCGTCGGGATGGCGGATCGAGGTGCGCCGCCCGTCGACGAACACCGTGCCGCGGTCACGTCCCAGCTCGCCGAAGACCACTTTCGCCAGCTCGGTGCGGCCGGCTCCGACCAGCCCCGCGAACCCCACGACCTCGCCCGCGCGGACCTCGAAGCTCACATCCCGATGCCAGTTGCTGTGGACGTGCTCGACCTTGAGGACCACGCGATCCGTTGCGGCTCGCCGCCGTTGGAAGACGGCGCTGAGATCGCGACCAACCATCAGCTTCACAATCTCAGATTCAGACAATCCGGACGCCGGTTTGACGGCCACCAGCTGACCGTCGCGAAGGATCGCTACGGTGTCCGCCAGGCGCAGGATCTCCTTGATTCGATGCGACACATAGATGATCGCGAGACCGTCAGCGCGGAGCCGGCGAACCAGGGTAAACAGGCGGTCGACTTCTTCGTCGGTCAGAGACGACGTTGGTTCGTCGAGCGCAAGAACTCGGACGTTGGACTTCAGTGCCCGCATGATCTCAATCAGCTGGCGTTGGGCGGATGACAGCATGTCGCCCATCAAGTTCATCGGCAGGACCTTGGTGAAACCGTAGCGGTCGAGATCCGCCCGAACGCGCTCCTCCAGCCCTCGGAAGTCGATGAAGGGCCCACGGTGTGGCAGCTCGCCCAGGAAGATGTTTTCGGCCACCGCGACGCCGGGGACGATCTCTGGCTCCTGGTAGACGACCCGAACACCTGCGCGATGGGCATCCAGCGGATTCGTGAATTTCACGGCCTGACCGCCGAGGCTGAGGCTTCCGGTGTCCGGCTGATAGTCGCCGTTGATGATCTTCAGCAGTGTCGACTTGCCGGCGCCATTCTCGCCCAGCAGGGCGAGGATCTCACCGGGTCGCACCTCGAGCGAGATGTCGCGAAGCGCCTGAACGTTTGGGAACGCCTTGCTGACGCCCCGGATCTCGAGTCCGGGGGCGTCAGCGGGAGCGCTTGGCATGTCTCCTATTTAGTGCACGGGAACAGCTGCGCGTAATCGTTGGAGTGGACGATGGTCGTCTTGGCGATGGTCGAGGCCGGCAGCGGCACGTTGTTCTGGACCTTATTCCAGAGCGCGTCGGCGGCCGCAATGCCCACGTCCTTGCCGGAGATGTAGAGGGCCGCCTTGAAACCAGAGGGCTGATTGGCAGCCCATGGCTTGCAGGCCTCGTAGGCGCCGAGACCGACGGCGATAATGTTGTCGGGTTTGGCCCCAGCGGTTGTGAGGGCGTTCAGCGTGCCCAGGACCCCTTCGTCGTTGCAGGCGAAGACGATCCAGTTGGTGACGTTGGGATGCGCGGTGATGATCGGCCCGGCCGCGGTTTGTGCGGCGGCCGTCTCCCCAGTGTAGGGGACCGGATAGATGCTGGAGGACGCGACCCCTGCCGCCTGAACCTTCGCCTTCTCGGCGGTGGTGCGGTCGTTGCACACGGAGAGGGTCTGCACCTCGACGGAGAGCACGCCAACCTTCTTGCCGGAGGTGAGCCAGCCGGCGGCGGTCAGCAGTTTGGCGGCTTCGTCGCCGACCTTGCCGCCCATGTCGGTGCCACTGAAGCCGACGAAGGGAATGGGGTTGCCCGAGGAGTCCTTGATCGCGTCGTCCGTGGCGACCAGCGCGACCTTAGCGTCCGCCGCGGCTTTGGAGACGGCCGGCCCGATGGTCTGGTCGGGGACGGTAATCGCGATACCTTTGGCGCCTGCCGAGATCGCGTCATTGACCTCGCTTATGCCGGTGTTGGCGTCGAGCTTGGCATTGTAGAGCTTGGCCTGGCCGCCCTTCTTCTCGATTTCCGCCTTGAACGCCTGCTGCTGGTCGATGAAGTACTGCTGATCGGCGCTCTTGTTAATGCCGACGAAAAGCGGTTTGGCAGAGCTACCGCCCGCGGTGCTCGAGCCGCAGGATGTCATGACGAGTGTGGCGATCACACTAAGGGCGGTCAAGGCGCCCATCTTTTGTAAGCTCCCCAGAGTCGAGTGCTTCACGTTCTCCCTCCTTGGCTCCGCGGAGCCTAATCGCCGATGATCGTACCCGGTCGGCCCGGGCGTCGACTGGCCTCATTTGACCAGCACCTTCCCGTAACCCATAATCGCATTAGTAATACTTAATGGCAAGAGGGTAAATGACGCAAGCCGACGATAGCCCCGGCCAACTGGGAACCAGGGGTGCCCTCGATGGCATCACCGTCCTTGATTGCACCCAGATGCTGGCGGGACCCCTCGCCGGCCTACGCCTCGGTGACCTCGGCGCCGACGTGTTGAAGATCGAGGCGCCCGGGTCGGGTGAGTTCAACCGGACCCATGGTTTCGAGGACATCACCGCGGCGGGGGAGATGACGACCTTTCTGGCGCTCAACCGCAACAAGCGCAGCGTCGTCATCAATCTCAAGAAGCCGGATGGGCTGGCCGTGATGCACGACCTGGTTCGGCAGGCGGACGTGCTGATCCAGAACTTCCGGGTCGGGACCGCGGATCGCATCGGGATCGGGTACGAGCAACTCCATGAGATCAACCCCAGGCTCATCTACTGCGCCATCACCGGCTACGGGTCGCAGGGCCCCTATCGCAACCGGGCAGGGCAGGACCTGGTCCTCCAGGGTTACAGCGGCTCGATGTGGTCGGTGGGCAAGGTCGGCGATCCGCCGCTGCCCAGCGCCTTGTGGGCGGCTGATGTCATGAGCGGCTACCAGGCGGTGGTCGGCGTTCTGGCGGCGTTGAATGCTCGCAATGCCACGGGTGGCGGCCAGTACGTGGAGGTCGACATGCTCTCGTCGGTGCTGGACGCGCAACTGCAGGAGCTCGTGACGTACCTCAACTCCGGACGGCAGCCCACCCGAATGCAGGAGCCGAGCGCTCACGCGTTGATCCCCGCTCCCTACGGGGTCTACCAGACCCGCGATGGCTGGCTGACCATGGCCATGTGCTATCTGCCCGACCTCGGCGAAGCCCTCGACGACGACTGGCTCAAAACCCTGGTCCGCTACAACGACGGGGCCATTCATCGCAATGAGATCTACGCTCGCATTCGGCCACGTTTTTCCGAGCGCACCACGGCGGAGTGGTTGGAGATTTTGGAGAGGTGCGGCGTGTGGGCCGGCCCGGTCTACGACTATGCCCAGCTGGAGCGAGACCCGCATGTGGTCGCCACCGGGACGTTCACGGATCAGGCGCAGGGCGGTGGTGTCATGGTCCGAACCCTTCGGCCCCCGCTGACCATGTCCGCGACCCCACTCGCGATTCGGCGAGGTGCGCCTCCGCTTGGGGCTCACACGGCCGAAGTCCTTACCGAGAAGCTCGGCTACGATCGCAGCCGGGTTGCCCGGTTGATAGCCAGCGGCGCAGTTGGCGCGGCCCGTTCATCGGGCTCGCCTGAGGAGGTGGCATGACGGCGAACGACGGACAGGTCAAGCTTGAACGGAACGGATTTGTCGGCGTCGTCACGATCGATCGGCCCGCGAAGCTCAACGCGATGACGGTGGCGATGGATCGCGAGATGAACGCGATCACCTACGAGGTCAACAACGATGATGCGATCCGCGCGGTGCTGCTCAACGGTGCGGGTGAGCGCGCCTTTTCCGCCGGTAGCGACATCACCGATCTGGACGGCTACGGATCGAATTGGCAGTACCGCAACCGGTTCGACGCCGGTACCGACTACGCCCACGCCGTGTGGCGAATGCGCAAACCGGTCGTCGTGGCCATCAATGGCTACGCCATCGGAGGCGGCCTGGAGATGGCGTGCGCGTCAGACATTCGGCTGGCCACGCCGGAGTCAAGCTTTGGCGCCGGCGAGATCCGCTGGGGTTGGCACGGAGGATCCGGACAGACCCAATTTCTCACCCGCGCGATCGGCCCCGGCCATGCCCTGCGCCTGCTGTTGACCGGTGATCGCATCGATGGCCGCGAGGCCCATCGGATTGGCCTCGTGCAGGAGCTGCTGCCCAAGGAGGGACTGATGGAGCGTGCCCTCGAGCTCACGCGGACCATCGCGTCTCGGCCACCGATCGCGGTCCAGTCCGCGAAGAACCTGGTCCGTGTCGCGCAGAGCGCCTCGGTCGAGGTCGGTCTTGCGTACGAGAACGACATGTTCTCGTACTTGATGCTGACCGGGGATGCGGCCGAAGGGCGGCGTGCATTCGTGGAGAAGCGCGAGCCACAGTTCAAAGGGGAGTAGCGATCGAGGTCGCGCCCGGTATTCATCGCGTGGACACCGCGCTCGGCACGCGGGTGTCCAGCCTGTATGTATTCGCCGGCCGCGAGCACTCGCTCCTTTTCGACGTGGGCGTGGACGGCACCGCCCAGAAGGATCTCGTGCCGTACTTGTCGACAGTGGGTCTGGACCCTCAGCACATCCGGTGGGCCGTCATGTCTCACGCCGATGTCGATCACTTCGGAGGTCTCGCGTCCCTGCGGGAGATGAACCCCGATGCGATCTGCGTCGCTCATCGGCTTGACGCCGAGCTGATCAGCGACTATGCGACCTACGAGGCGCGACGGGCCAGGGAATTTCGCCGGCCGTGGGGCCTCGATGAGTCGCCGGAGGCGCTGGCGTGGACGCGGTCGGTCACTCGCGAAGGCCCCCTGGACCTGGTGGCGACGGGTGGAGAGCGCGTCAGCCTCGGCGACGGTTGGGAGCTGGAGATCTTGCACGTGCCTGGGCACACCTATGGTCACCTCGCGATCTACGACCCGCGGAGCCGAGCCCTGGTCGTGGCCGACGCGGTGCTCGGAGACATGGTGCCGCATGCGGACGGACGGGCCGCCTTTCCGCCGACCTATCGGTATGTCGATAGTTACCTGGCGAGCATCAGCCGCTGCGAAGCGTTGCGGCCTACGGTGCTGCTGACGGCGCACTACCCGACGATGCCGTCCGAAGCAGCCAGCGACTTCCTGGCCCGCAGCCGGATGTTCGTGGAGAAGGTGGACGAGGTCGTCCTGGACGAGCTCGATGCGGCGGGCGCCCGCGGCCTGAGCCTGCGCGAACTCGTGGTTCGAGCCAATCCAAGACTCGGATCGTGGCCGTCCGAAGGTACCGAGGTCGCGCTGGCCTTCCCGGTGGTGGGCCACCTCGAACGCCAGTTGGCGCTCGGCCGGATCAGCGCCTGGCAGGCCGAGGACGGCTACCGCATTCGGAGCCTCCGATGATGCTGACCGAGACGTTGCGGCGCGTGGCGGACCAATTGATCCTGCTCCCGTATAAGACCTGGAGCTTTGGGGACTCGATCGGATTCGAAGGCATGGTGGCCGCCTCCAACGCACTCTCGGACGATCGGTGGCTGCGGTTCGCACACGGCTTTGTGCGTGCCTGGGCGACGCGCGCAGAGCCCTACGTGCGCCTCGACTGCACCGCACCAGGCCTCGCGATGCTCCAGATTTACCGGGTCACCGAAGACTCACTCGTGAAGGATGGGGCCCTCGGGCTGGCGGATTACCTTGTGACACGACCCCGAATCGGGGGCGTCTTTGCCACGTGGGAGCACTCGCCATTGCAGCACCCCTATGGGCCAGACACCCTCAGTTCGGCGGAGCGGGCATTGATCGCCAACCCGCCTGCCGGCGTCTTCGTGGACTGCCTCCACTTCGACCCGCCCTTTCTGGTCGCGCTGGGCGCGGTGACCGGCGACCAAGGATGGGTCGATGAGGGGGCGCGACAAGCAATGGGCTACGTCCGCCTGCTGCAGACCGAAAGTGGTCTATTCGATCACTTCGTGCTGGAGGGATCCGACCGCACCTACGGTCCCGGATGGGGACGAGGCCAGGGCTGGGCGTTGCTGGGTCTGCTCGATGTCCTCGACGAGCTTCCCCCGGGGCATGCCTGCCGTCCTGAGCTTGCGGATTCGGCGTTGCGGTTGATCGGCGCCATGATCCGGTTGCAGCGCGACGACGGCCACTGGGATGTGGTCGTCGGCGACGCCGCCTCCGGCGATGAGACCTCGACGGCCGCGTTCATGGCCGCCGGCTTCTTCCGAGCGGCACGTACCGGCGTCGCCGGCAATGCGGCGCGCGTCGCGGCCGACCGCGCGTTGCAAGCCGCCCTCACGTCCACGGACGAGCACGGCATCCTGAACGGCGTCTCCGCCGCGGTCAACGCCTGCACTCTGCCATCCCACTACGCCCACGCGCCCCGGGGCTTCAACGTCCCATGGGGAGAGGGTCCGCTGGCGCTGGCCCTTGCCGAGCGACTCGGGCACGAGGCTCCCGAGGCCGAATGATCCGTTTTACAGGACGGGTCGCCTTGGTCACGGGGGCGGCATCGGGGATTGGGGCCGCCACGGCCCGGCGGTTTGCCGAGGAAGGGGCGTCGGTCATCCTGGCCGATATCAATGAGGCCGCGGCCGAGCGGGTCGCGTCCGAGCTCCGAGACGGCGGCCGTGACGCGTCCGCCATCCGGTGTGACGTCTCCAGCGCCGACGACTGGCGCGCACTGGCAGCCAGGGTGCGGGAGCGCCACGGACGGCTCGATGTCATTCACAACAATGCATACGTGCCGGTCGAGCTCGCACCCGCGCACCTTCTCGACGAGCGTTCCTGGGAACGGCAGCTCGCAGTCGACCTCAGCAGCGTGTACCTCTCGGTGCGAACGTTCCTGTCGGATCTGCGAGCCGTGCGGGGCAACATCGTCAACTCCTCGTCGGTCCAGGCCCTGTTGGGCTTCCATTCCCACCCGGCCTACGCCGCGGCGAAGGGGGGCATCATCGCGTTGACCCGACAACTTGCCGTTGAGTACGGTCCGGAGGTCCGTGTCAACGCCGTCCTTCCCGGCCCTATTGTGACGGGCGCCTGGGATTCCGCGAGCGCCGCGGACCTGGAGCGCGCCGCGGCCGGTACGGCCGCCGGACGGATGGGCCGCCCGGAGGAAGTGGCGGCCGCCGTCGTCTTTCTGGCCTCGGATGATGCGTCCTACGTCACGGGTGCGACCCTCCTCGTCGATGGCGGCTACACGGTCAAGAAAGACTGAGGCCATGGGTCTGCACAGGCAGGTGGTCGAAGACCTTGGCCGCCGAATCGGAAACGGCGATCTGCGGCCCGGTGACGTCGTGGAAATTCCTGAGCTCGAGGGCCGGTACGGGGCGAGCCGGACCGCGGTTCGCGAGGCGTTAAAGGTTTTGACCGAAAAGGGGCTCCTCGAGGCCCGGCCGCATTTTGGAACCTACGTGCGGCCCCGGACCGAGTGGAATGTCCTGGATGCCGATGTCCTCGTGTGGCAGGGTGATCCAGCAACCAATCTTCCGCTGCTGCGACGCCTGGACGAAGTGCGGCGCATTGTCGAACCGCAAGGGGCGCGGCTCGCGGCCGAGAGGCGGTTACCGGCAGACCTGCGGGCCATGAAAAAGGCGTTGCAAGAGCTGGAGCGTGCCAAACAAGCGGCGGACGTGGCTGCCGCGGATCTCCACTTTCACCGAGCCGTGCTCGCGGCCACCCACAACGAGCTGCTCGAGCGCCTCGGGGTTGTCCTGCAGCCCGCCCTGCGGTTGCGTGACCTGGTCGCCTTCCCGTGGGAGCATACGGATCCAGCGTCAATTGAGCTCCACCGCGCGGTGTTGGTGGCCGTCGAAGGGCAACGGCCGAAACGGGCGGAGCAGCGCATGCGCGACCTGCTCCGCAAAGCCGCGCGAGACGCAGAGCGCGCTGCCCGCCGTCGTTCGGCTCGACCGCGTTCGCCGGCTGGCGGGGGCGAGGCTTGGTGACATTGGCCGACGTGCTCTGGCGAGGTGAGCCGGGGAAACGGTTGAGGACCGATGAGATTGACGTCCTCGTACTGCCTCGCCGGGGCGCGAAGATCGCCAGCCTGCGGCATCGCCCGAGCGGTCGCGAGTGGCTGGAGCAGCCGGTCGGAGAGCTTCGTGGTCCCCCGACCTACGGAAGCGCGTTCATCGACGCCGGTTTGTTCGGCTGGGACGAGATGCTTCCCACCATCATTGGCGCTACCTACCCGGACGGCGACTACCAGGGAACGCCGTTGCCCGACCATGGCGAGGTCTGGGCCTTGCCCTGGGAGACCACATCAGCCGGCGAGGTCCTCGTGTGCTCGACGGCCGGGCGCGCGCTTCCCTACCGGGTGACCCGGACGATGCGCGTCGAGGGTGCATGGCTCGAGCTGCAGTACGACCTTTCCGCCACGGGTCCCACGCCGCTCTGGCTCTTGTGGGCCGCCCACCCCCAGTTCGTGGTCGGGGAGACCGGCACGCGGATCGTCCTGCCCGCTGAGGTCGACGAGTTGGTAGATGTTACGCCAGGCAAGGCGCCCGAAAACGTTCACTGGCCGGGTCCGGAGGTCGAGTCGACGCGTGGCCTGCCTCGCGGCGGCGGTCGCAAGCTCTACGCACTTCCCGACGCGAAGATTGGAACCGCCGGTCTGATCGATGGCGACGGTCCATGGCTGCGACTCGCCTGGGATCCGGAACCGGTTCCATACCTGGGCATCTGGCTGGACAACGGTGCCTACGCGCGGAACCCCGTCATCGCGCTGGAACCGAGCACAGGCTACTACGACGACCTGAGGCTGGCCGTCTCGAACCAGCGCGTGCCACACATCCGGCCCGGACGGTCGCTGCGCTGGTCCCTCGAGGTGACGCTGGGCAGCGGTCAGCATCCATGACGGTTCGAGGCGTCTGCCCGGTTCTTGCCGTGCCCTTCCTGGAGAACGGCGATATCGACCTCGATGGCTTCAAGAACATGACGCGCCACGTGTTGGGGACCGGGGTCACCGCGGTGATGCTGTTTGGGTTCGCCAGCGAGTTCTACAAACTCACGGACGAGGAGCGGACTCAGCTGCGGCAGGCGTTGCTCCAGGAAACGCGTGGACACGACGACGTAACGGCAATCATTTCCATCACGGACCACGCGACCGAGGTGGCGGTCAGCAAGGCGAGGGAAGCCGTCGCCGGCGGTGCGAGCGCGCTCAACATTCTGCCGCCCTACCTGCTCGGGCCCTCGCGCGGTGCCATCATCGACCATCTCGCGGCCATCCTTAACGCTGTCGATGCGCCGGTCATCATCCAGTACGCGCCGGCGCTGACCGGGACCAACCTCGACGCCCCATCGCTGCGGGGCCTTGCGGCCGCCCATTCGAACCTTCGGATGGTCAAGGTCGAATCGACGCCTCCGGGCCGCCTTATCGCCGACCTCGCCGAGGGTGATCCGCCGCTTCCGGCCCTCGTCGGTTACGCCGGTGTCCAGCTGCCCGACGCGCTGCGCCGCGGCGCCGTCGGTGTGCAACCCGGGTGTTCCTTCACCGAGGTCTACGTTGCCCTGTGGCGCGCATGGGAGGCCGGCGAGCACGACCAGGCGCTCGATTTGCACCGGCGAATGCTCCCGTACATTTCGTATTGGATGCAGCACGTCGAACTGATTATCCAGGCGGAAAAGACGATCCTCGCGCGGCGCGGAATCGTCGCCAGCGACCGATGCCGGGCGCCGGGCTGGCCGCTGGACCGCGAGGAGAGAGCCATGATCGACTATTTCCTGGAGGAGTTTGAAAGCCTCCTCGTCTGACCTACCGGAACGCCGGCCTCGGATCCCGGAAGAGATCCATGCGTCGCGTGTCATCGCGATCGGGCGGCGACTCGAGCCCAACTCGATCCCGCAGGTGGCCGAGGCGCTGGTGGCGGGCGGCGTGCGCGCTTTCGAGGTCACCCTCGACAGTCCGGACGCCATCGATGCGATTCGTTCGCTGGCGGAGCGCCACACCGACGGATCGCTGCTGGTGGGTGCCGGGACCGTGCTCGACGTGGCGAGCGCGGCGGCCGCGGTTCAGGCCGGTGCGCGCTTCCTGGTCTCGCCACACACGGATCTGGAGCTGATCGATTGGGCCGTGAGCCGAAGGATGCCGTTCTTTCCCGGCGCCTTTACAGCATCCGAGATCCTGGCGGCGTGGCGGGCCGGGGCCTCGGCGGTGAAGTTGTTCCCGGCCTCCGCCGTGGGTCCAGCCTACGTGCGGGAGATGCGGGGGCCGCTGGCGGATGTGCCGCTGATCCCCACGGGTGGCGTGACGCTGGAGAACGCCGCCGCCTTTATTGCCGCGGGGGCCGTCGCTGTGGGAGTCGGGAGCTGGTTGACTGCCGGGGCAACGCGGGACGTCATCCGGCAGCGGGCGGCGCAGATGGTCCGCGCATTGGCCACTCCCTGAGCCAGGTCTCCAATTGCGACTGCGTCGGGTACCCGGAAAAATCGTCGGCGACGGTCACCGCGGCGGCCCCAACCAGGTTCCCTTGACGCAGGGCCTCCTCAACGGGGGCGCCGCGCAGAAGCGCGGAGACGAAGCCGGCCGCGAATCCGTCGCCGGCTCCGACTTCGTCGACGACGGCCGGCGGAACAAAGCCCGGGTGGTCGGTTCGTTTCCCGCCAGCCAGAGCGACAGCACCAAACGGGCCACGTTTGGCTACGATCACCCTCGCCCCGCGCGCGGCAAACATGGTCAGTGCTTGGTCGAGCGCGCGAGTGTCGGAAAGGGCCAGCAACTCCTCCTCAGTGCCCAGCACGATGTCGATATCTGATAAGAGAGGGATCAATGTGGTCCGTGCACGCTCGAGGTCCCACAGCTGAAGACGCAGGTTCAGGTCCAGGGAGACGCTGACGTCGTGCTGCTTTGCGAGGGCAACGGCGCGGACGACGCTCGCAGCACAAGACGCGCTGAGCGCGCAGGTGACCCCATTGAGGTGCAGCAGGGCCGCGGTTTCGAACAGCGACGGCTCGAGCCAATCGGGGTTGAAGTGGCTGGCGGCCGAGCCGTTGCGGTAATAGAGCACGCGGGTCTGTCCCTCCTGTCGGACCTTGAAGAAGACACCGGTCCGATGATCCGGGTCACGGCGAACGCGGGATACGTCCACGCCCGCGCCGCCAACAATGTCCACGACGAGGTCGCCGAGCGAATCTTCGGAAACCGCGCTCAGCCAGATCGCCGGCCAGCCGAGCCGGGTCATGGCGATCGCGAAGTTGGAGTCGGCGCCTGCGACGCCGACGTCCAGCCGGCCGGAGGAGCGCAGCGGCCTGGAATCCGATGGATGCAGCAGAACCATGGTCTCGCCCAGGGTGAGGACATTGCCGGTTGGACGGCTCACGGCCGGAAGGCCACCATGCGTCTATAGTCGCAGGCGGTGAACGTGAGCGATGTCCGCGCCTGGCACGACGAGGTCGTGATCCCTACCTATCCCGAGCAGCCACCGGAGCGGAGCCCGATGTTCCTAGAGAAGCGCGTTTACCAGGGCAGCAGCGGTCGGGTATATCCGAATCCGGTCACGGATCGCGTGTCTGATGAACGGGTCGACCGGGCTTGGCAGGCCGTTCATCTCGAGAACGGGTTGGTCCGACTGATGATCCTGCCGGAGATCGGAGGACGGATCCACATCGGGCAGGACATGACCAACGGCTACCACTTCTTTTACCGGCAAAGGGTCATCAAGCCGGCTCTCGTGGGCTTGCTCGGGCCCTGGATTTCCGGCGGCGTCGAGTTCAACTCGCCACAGCATCACCGCCCATCGACCTTCATGCCGGTCGATTGGTCGATCGAAGAAGACTCGGACGGTAGCCGGACGGTGTGGCTCTCCGAGCACGAGCCGATGGGGCGGCTGAAGGTCATGGTGGGCATCCGCCTGCGGCCAGGCCGCTCCTATGTGGAGGCCGAGGCGCGCGTCTACAACCGCACGTCCCTGACGCAGACCTTCCTCTGGTGGGCGAACGTCGGCGTCCACGTTCACGACCGCTACGAGGTCTTCTTTCCTCCGGACGTCTGGTACGTCGCTGATCACGCGAAGCGTGCGATGTCCAGATTTCCCATAGCCCGCGGCCCTTACTACGGTGTCGACTACGCGGCAAACCCCCAAGGTGGGACCGACCTCCGCTGGTATCGCAACATCCCGGTGCCGACCTCGTACATGGCGATGGGATCACGCCACGATTTCCTCGGCGGCTATGACCATGGGGCGAATGCCGGCGTGGTTCACATTGCCGACCACCGCGTGGCACCCGGCAAGAAGCTCTGGACCTGGGGAAACCACGAGTTCGGTTACGCCTGGGACCGCAACCTCACGGATGAGGACGGCCCCTACGTCGAGCTGATGGCGGGCGGATACAGCGACAACCAACCCGACTTCTCGTTTCTCCAGCCCTATGAGACGAAGTCGTTCCGCCAGTACTGGTATCCGATCCAGAAGATCGGCCCGGCGACTCATGCAAACCTCGATGCCGCGGCGAGCTTGCGTCTCGCGGAGGGCGCCGCTCACGTCGGGCTCGCCGTGACCGGCGACTTTCCGGACGCGCAGATCCTGCTGGAGCGAAACGGTGAGCAACTGTTCGAGCGGCGTGTGCACCTGGCGCCGAACATGCCCTTCGTCACGAGCGTTCCGCTCCCGGCGCGGACGGACGCGACGCACTTGCAGCTCATCGTTCGCGCGGGCGACGGCCGCGAGCTGCTCTCGCACCAGCCGGCGGCGGCAGTCGAGGAGGAACTGCCGGCGCCCGCCTCAGAACCGCGGCCACCTGCCGACATCGCGTCCAATGACGAGCTGTTCCTCATAGGCCTCCACCTCGAGCAGTATCGTCACCCGACGCGCTCGCCGGAGCCCTACTGGCGCGAGGCGATCCGGCGGGATCCCGGTGACTCGAGAAGCAATGCGGCGCTCGGCGCATGGCACCTCCGGCGCGGCGAATTCGCGCTCGCGGAAAAACATCTGCGGACGTCAATTGACCGGCTCACCCGCCGCAACCCAAATCCCTACGATGGAGAGGCGCTCTATCTCCTGGGTATCACGCTGCGCCATCTCGGCCAAGACGATAACGCGTACGACACCTTCTATAAGGCGAGCTGGAACGAGGCGTGGGCAAACGCCTCGTACCACGCGCTGGCCGAGATCGACGCCGCCCGCGGCCATTTCCATCGCGCGCTCACCCACCTGGAGCGGTCTCTTTCGCTCAATGCGGACGACCTCAAAGCGCGCGACCTCCGCGCCGCGATGCTGCGACACACGGGGCGTCCGGAGGAGGCGCTCCGCGAAGCCGAGACGACCCTGCAGCGCGATCCGCTGGACCTGTGGGCCGCGCTCGAGCATCGATGGGCGGTGCAGCAATTGCGTCAGCAGACTGACGCGATCCGGTTCGGTGACCTTCAGACGCACCTCGACGTCGCGCTCGACCTGGCAGCGGGGGGCCTCTGGGATGACGCGATCACCGCAGCGGACGCCGGCCTTGCTGCGAATTCCCAGGATGCCCTGATCCCAATCGGCCATTACCACCTCGGCTGGCTGCACGAGCGAGCCGGATATGTGCCGGAGGCGGCACGTCATCGTGCGATCGCCGCGTCCAGTGAGCCGGGGCCCGCCTTCTTCGGCCGGCTCGAGGAGATCGCGATCCTGCAGAGTGCCATCGTCGCGAATCCCGACGACGCCCGGGCACCATACCACCTGGGAAATTTGCTCTACGACCGGCGCCGTTACGAGGAGGCGATCATCGCCTGGGAGCGTGCCGCCACGCTCGACCCGAGCTTCCCGGTGACATGGCGAAACCTCGGCATTGCCTATTTCAACATCCGCCATCGGCCTCAAGACGCAGAGTCCGCGTACCGAAAGGCGCTCGACGCCGACCCAGGCGACGCACGAGTCCTCCTCGAGTCTGACCAGCTCGCGAAGCGCTCGGGTCGCCCGGCCGCGCAGCGTCTCCTGGATCTCGAAGCGCACCGCGACCTCGTCGACCGCCGCGATGATCTGGGAACCGAGCTGGCCACGCTGTATAACGACCTGGGTCGGCACGAGGCGGCGCTGGCGTACATCATGTCCCGCCGCTTCCATCCGTGGGAGGGCGGCGAAGGTCTGGTGTCGGGCCAGTATGTGCGCGCCCATCTTCGGCTGGGTCAGGCCGCGCTTGCCGCCAATCGTCCGGAGGACGCGCGCGGGCATCTGGAGGCAGCGATGCGCTATCCGGAAAACCTGGGGGAGGGCAGGCACTTGCTGACCTCTGAGCACGATCTCCGCTACCATCTCGGCCTCGCCTTCGAGGCGCTCGGCGATATGGATCGTGCACGGCAAGAGCTCGACCTGGCCGCGGAACCCCGACCGTCGCGGCAGCCGGTGATGGTCCCCGTGCCGTTGGTCTCCGAGGCCACCTTCTGGCGAGCACTCGCCTTGCGCCGGCTGGGTGACGACGTCGCAGCCAGGCAATTGCTCGAAGAGTTACGCGCCGCCGCCCAGCGCCAGGCTGAGGCCGAGGTTCGGATCGACTTCTTTGCCACCTCCCTGCCGGCGTTCCTGCTCTTCGAGGACGATCTCGCGCGCCGCAACCGGGCACAGAGCCGCTATCTCGAGGGGCTCGCTCACCTCGGCCTTGGATCCCGGAACCCGGCCCGAACCGCGTTCGAAGAGGTTCTCGATCTCGATCCCAACCACGCCGGCGCGAGCTGGGCACTAGCGGAAGCGGACGGGACAAAAGAGGCCAAATCCTTGACAGCGCGCCCGGCGGATCATTAACGTCCGAAGAGGGAGGCTGGCCGAGCTTCACTGAGGGGGAAGGAGGACCACATTCGTTTTCGCTTCGCCCGCCTGGCTTCGGGCGTCCTGACCTCCGCGCTCAGCCTCAGCCTGGCCCTGGCAGTGACCGCCGGAATTGCACCGATGCGTGCCCTTGCCCTGGACAATGGTCTTGCGCGGACGCCGTACCAGGGCTGGAACACCTTCTACGGCTTGGGAGACAGTTTCGATCAGGCCACCATTCAGTCGGTGGCGGACGCCATCGTGAGCCGCGGACTCAAGGCCTTCGGCTACCGGTATGTCTGGATCGACGGCGGATGGTGGAAGGGGACCCGGGACGCCGCCGGCAACATCACCGTCGCCGCCGGCCGCTGGCCGGGAGGCATGAAGGCGGTCGCCGACTATATCCACGCAAAAGGCTTGCTGGCGGGGATCTACACGGACGCCGGCAGCGACGGCTGCGGCGGAGCTGGGCAGGGCAGCTACGGGCACTACCAGCAGGACGCCAACCAGTTTGCGGCCTGGGGTTACGACGCACTCAAAGTCGACTTCTGTGGCGGCACGAAGCAGCAGCTCAACCCGGCCGACGCCTACGCGAAGTTCCGCGACGCCCTGCTCGCGAATGCGAGCCACCGACCAATCCTCTTCAACATCTGCAACCCGTTTACTCCGGGGTCGAGCCCGTGGAGCCCGAACTACCCAGGCTTCGCGCAGTCCGTCTACAACTCCTATAGCTTCGGGCCGAGCACCGGCAACTCGTGGAGGACAGACACCGATGTCGGCTTCGTCCGCAACATCCAGTTCCGCGACGTCCTGCGCAACCTGGACCATAATGCCAGTCACCCCGAGGCCGCCGGTCCCGGTCATTGGAACGACCCTGATTACTTGGGGCCAGAACTCGGCATGACCCGGGTCGAGGCGCAGACCCAGTTCACGATGTGGTCGGTCTCGGCAGCGCCGCTCATCATCGGGAGTGACGTCCGGGCACTCTCGCAAGATGCGATCGATATGCTGACCAATCCCGACGTGCTCGCCATCAACCAGGACGGCAACGGGGTGCAGGGGACGCCCATCTCCACCCAGGGCGATGGCCAGGTGTGGGTCAAGGCGCTGGCCAATGGCGATCGTGCGGTTACGCTGCTGAATCGAGGGACGACGCCGCTGACGATCAGCACCGACGCCAAGACTGTCGGCATGAGCCGCGCGTCACGCTACAGCCTTCACGATCTCTGGAAACACAGCACGACCGAGACGGCTGGCCGGATTGTCGCCAACGTCGGCGCGCACGAGGCGGTGCTGTATCGCGTTTCTCCCGGCGCCACCTCGTCGACGCCGCCGGCGGTGTTCCTCTCGTCGCCCTCCACGCCGGCGCCCTATGCCGGGTCGGACCTGCGCCTCGCGATTCCCGGGCAGGCTCTACCAGTAACGGTCACCGTCGAAAACAACGGGCGCCGTCCCATACAGGATGTCCAGCTGACGCTGGCCGCCCCCTCGGGCTGGTCGGTTCAACAGCAGCCCAACCTTGGTGATACGACCGGAAGTCAGGCGGATCAAGGGGGCGTGACCCTCGCCACCGGCGAGCCGTTGACGATCACGTGGTCCGTGACCGTGCCGCCCGGCACCCTGCCCGGTACCAATGAGCTCGTCGCGAGCGTCAGCTATCGCTGGGGCAGGCACAATAGCGCCGGTGCGACCACGCGCTCCAGCGTCCTGGTCCCGACCGCCCCGCCCGCCAATGACAACTACCTGAGCGATCACACCTGGCTTGACGCCAGCAGCGGCTACCTGGTGCCCCGTCTGGACGGCGATTGTTGTGGCGGCCCGATCAGCTTGATGGGCACCAGGTATCCCAAGGGCATCGGGGTCGCGTCACCGTCGCAGATCGAGTTTTACCTGGGCGGCAACTGCACCCACCTGTCCGCGATCGTCGGCATCGACGATTCCGCCAGGTGGACGACCGCGGGAGCGACGGCCACGTTCTCCGTCCTCACGGACGGCCGTAGCGTCTTCGAGAGTGGCCTGGTAAGGCAGAACATCACCAAACCGATCGAGGTGGATTTGACCGGGGCGAGCGTTCTCACCCTCCTTGTCGGTGACGGCGGCGACGGCGGCTACAACGATCGCACCGACTGGGCCAATCTGCGCGCGACCTGCAATGGCCCTGTCGCGACAGTGCCGTCGGGAGCGTGGCCGCACTTCGTGCTGCACTCCGACATGACCGCGACGGCGAGCAGTGCCAACAACGGCTACCCGGCAAGCAACGCGATCGACGGCAGGCTCACCACCATCTGGCACTCGGAGTTCAGTCCGGTGCATACACCGCTGCCAATCTCACTCACCATCGACACCGGCGCGGCCAGGACGTTGACGGGCCTGACGTACCAGGGTCGCCTCGACGGCGACATCACTGGCACCATCACCGGCTACACGGTTGAGGTCAGCACCGATGGGATCGCCTACACGCTGGTCGCGTCGGGGTTGTGGGCCCCAGATAGCTCGATCAAGTCGGCCGCCTTCACGGCCACGACGGCGCGATATCTGCGGCTGACGGCGACCAGCGCCGTCAACGGTTACGCCTCAGCCGCCGAGGTCGCGGTCTCCGACATACCGGCCGCCTAAGGTGAACAGATCTCAAGAGTAATGGTGTTCTCGTCACCTACGTGATACGATCTATCGCGAGATGAAGCAGGCGGCTGGGATCGGGGGCCTCGGTCGCTTCGCCGAGCCGGCGGTCCTCATCATGGTCAGCTTGGCGCAGGGCCCCAGGCACGGCTACGCGATCACCGGCGACATCGAAGCCGTGACCGGTCTCCGGCTCGGGCCCGGCACTCTCTACGGAGCGATTGCCCGTCTGGAGGAGCGGGGGTTGATCGAGCCGCTTCCGTCCGACGATCGTCGCCGGCCCTACCGGCTGACGGCCAGCGGCGCCCAGACGTTACGAGCGCATCTCGACACACTGAGGCGGGTGACGGCCGCCGGCATGCGTCGCCTGGCGAAGACGTGAAATGGTTAATGCGCCTTTACCCGCGAGCCTGGCGGGCCCGCTACGGTGAGGAGTTCGATGTCCTCCTCGACGTCTCGCCGAAAGGCTGGCGGACCAAGGCTGATGCCGTGCGCGGAGCCCTGGACGCCCACTGGCGGACGCCGGGACTGATGAAAAGGCTGCTTCCGGCGGTGTTGCTACTGGCGGTGGACGTTGTCATCGGCTGGCTCAACTATCACGCAGCGGACGATGTACAGCCCGTGGCCGCGGCCTTGATCGTTGCGTGTTTCGGTTTCACCCTCTGGCGTCCGCGCCTGGCCTGGCTCTTCATTCCGGCCCTGTGGCTCGCAGTACCGGCGAGCTCCGTGGTCGGCTATGCAGCCAATTATCATCCTGGCCTTGTCAAGCCCGCACCGCTTTACGAGACGCTGGTTGCGCTTATCCCTACCGCACTTGGCGCCGGGGCCGGCGCATTCGCTCGGTGGCTGCCAAACCAGGCGCATTGAGCGGGGCCTGACGTCAGGTTTGGGGTGGCTTGAGGGATTTGAACCCTCGACCCTCAGATCCACAATCTGATGCTCTAACCAGCTGAGCTAAAGCCACCGCGGGTGCACGTGATTATAAGAGGTTAGCCACGTGCGCCCGTTCAAATTCGGCGGAGGATGCGTTATATGCTGTAGGCGACTTGAAGACGTCTGACGACGCCCTCATCCGCCGCGCCCAGGCCCTCGATGTGGGGGCACTGGCCGAGCTCTATGACCGGCACTTCGATGGGATCTACCGCTATCTGTACACACGAGTCCGCCACCATGCCGACGCCGAAGATCTGACTGAGCAGGTGTTTTTGAAGATGGTCGACTCGATCCACCGCTACCGGCCCCGCGGGGTGGCCTTTTCCTCGTGGCTGTACCGGATCGCCCACAACCTGCTGGTCGACCGCTACCGTCGCGCCGGGCGCGAGCCGATGGAGCTCACCGACCAGGTCCGCGACGTCCGACCGCACGCCGATCCGGCCGCGCTGGCGCAGCTCTCGGAGGAGCGCCGCCGGCTGCTCGCGGCGGTGCAGCGGCTGACACCGGAACAGCAGCAGGTGATCACGATGCGGTTCATCGACAACCTTGGCGTCGACGAGATCGCGCGCCTCATGCGCCGGCGGGCCGGGGCCATTCACTCGATGCAGCATCGGGCGCTGGCCAGCCTCTACCGCTTCCTGCTCGAGCCCGAGCAGGTGGAGGCACGACGTGCGTGATCTGACGCGGCCGCTGGAAGAGTGCCTCGCCGCGATGGACGACAAACACAATCTCCAGGACGTGCTGCGCCGGTATCCAGCGGAGCGCGATGAGCTGATCGCGCTGCTCCGGCTGTCGGTCGACCTCGGCGGGCTGGAGGCCCCGGCTGCCGATCCGGCATTCCGGCTGCGGGCCCGAAACCGGATGCTCGCCGCCGCGGCCCATCGGCGTGAAGCCCGGCGCTGGAACCTGCTGGCGGCGCTACCCAGGCCGGTCGTCCGCATGGCCTACGCCGGCGCGCTCGCGGTTGCGCTGGTGGTCGGCGGCGTGACGGTCGCCGCGGCCTCGAGCAACAGCCTCCCCGGTGATCCGCTTTACGGGGTCAAGCTGGGCGTCGAGCGGGCGCAGCTGGCAACCACCATTGACTCCGCTGCGAAGGCGCGCCTGGAGCTGCAGATCGCTGACACTCGACTGGCCGAGGCGCAACGGCTCTTCGCCGCAGGCCGCGTCGCGGATGGCGTGCGCGGGATGGCTCAGTACGATACCGCCGTCAGCCAGTTCAATCGATCGATCGCCGGCACCACCCTGGACACCCGCGCGGTCGCTGACCTCAGCCGCCTAGCGGACGATCGCGCCGCGCACGCCGATGCCAGCCTCACCCAGCTGGCGGGAACGCTCGCGGCAGGTGGCGACCCCGAAGCTGCGGCGGCCGTCGCTCGCACGCAATCACACGTCGACCAGGCGTGGAGTGGGAGCAAAAAGGATTTGCAATCGCGTGGGTCGGCGAGCCCCCAGAACGACCACCAAACAAAGCCAGCCGGACAGCCCTAGATTCGTCAGCGGCGCCGGCTGATTTTTCGCGCCGCGTCGCGCGACGCCTTCGCCCTCGCAGTGGCCCGCTCGAGTTCCTTTTCCGCCTGGCGGGCCTTTTCACTGGCGCGCTTCGCATCGGCGGCGATCCGGTCGGCTTCCTCGCGCAGGCGGTGTGCCGTCTGCTCGGCCTGCAGCGCCGCCTCTTCGTCGGCCTTCGCGGTGCGCAGCACGTGCTCCATCTCGATCCGCTTTTCGGTCTCCACCGCTTCCCGGGCCGCGTCGCGAGCCGCCTTATCGCCGTTCGCCCTGGCGCGAGTCGCCTCGGTCCTGCCGCCCACGCCCGGACCCGGCGTAAACGCCGCCGTCAACATGTCCTCGCCGGCACGCGGCTCGCTGATGAGCGCGCCGCGTTGCAGGCGATCCCATGTCTCTCCGCCAGAGACCGCGGCCAGCCGCAGCATCTCCTGAATCCGTCGGATGGTCGCCTCGTCGGCGGCATGTTCGTCCGCGCGGAGCCGATCGCCCGCCGCCCGCACCGCCATTTCGAGCTCGCGTTGCAACGCGTCCGACGCCGAGCGCAAATCGAGCGCAGCATTCTTGCGCCCGGCGACCGCCCCCGATTGCGCCTGCACCACGGCTTCTCCCGCGCGCCGCAATCGCTCGAGCACCGGATTGTTCGAGCGCGCCAGTTGATTCACCGCCCAAACCGCGACCGGCGGCTTCTTCAGGGTGGCGACCTCGGCGGCGAGCGCGCCATGGCTCGCCGCTTTGAGCTCTTTGGACTTTAAATTGCGCCGGTTGGTGAATTCGTTCAGCGGACCCGCCAGCAGCTCGGCTACGACGTCGTCCAGGCTCATCTTCAACTCGATCGTACGCCCGTGGCGCCGCTGCGGCCGACTAACTCGGCTTGATCCGTCGCGCGGCGAAGAACTCGCGAAGCAGCCGTCCTGCCGGTTCGGCAAGCACCCCGGAGGCGATCTCCACCCGGTGGTTGTTCGCGGGATTCCGCAGGACGTCGTACACCGAGTCGACGGCGCCCTTCTTTGGATCGGGCGTGCCATAGACGAGGCGGCTGATCCGGGCCAGCACCATCGCGCCGGCGCACATCGGGCAGGGCTCGAGCGTGACATAGAGCGTCACGTCTTCGAGGCGCCACGAACGGCCGAGACGGGCCGCTTCGTTGAGCACCAGCATCTCGGCGTGCGCCGTTGCGTTGGGCGTCGTTTCGATCAGGTTGTGGGCTTCCGCCAGGACGGCACCATTGCGGACGAGGACTGCCCCCACCGGAACCTCCCCAATGGAGGCGCCTTGGCGAGCCTGTGCGAGGGCCCGCTCCATGTAATGGACGTCGTCGTGCTGACCGGCCGCTAGACTCACATCGATGGCGTCAGGAAGTCTAAACGAGGATCAGGGGCTCTTTGGTCCGCACTCGATCATCTGGCGGGTGAATCGCGAGTCGGCCGTCACGCTCGCCGGCACCTGCGCGATCCTGATGCAGTTCGCGCATCCAAAAGTCGCGGCGGGAGTGCGGGACCACAGCAGCTACCAGGTCGATGCGGCCGGACGGCTTCGACGCACGCTCGGCTTGACGATGGCGATGGTCTTCGGACCGCGCCGGGTGGCGATGCAGGCGGTGCGCACCATCAACTCGAGACACCGCGCCGTGCGTGGCCCGGGCTATGCCGCGACTGATCCCCAGCTCCTGCTCTGGGTGCAGGCGACGTTGGTCTACTCTGCCATCCACGGTTACCGGGCACTGATTGGGCCGCTCAGCGCTGCCGAGGCGGACCAGTACTATCAGGACACGAAGGAAATCGGCGTGCTGCTGGGGGTTCCACGCGAGATGTACCCCGCGAGCGTGGAGGCATTCGAGGCGTACTTGCAGGGAGTGATCGACCGGCGAGAGGTGGCGGTGGGCGCCGACGCCCGACGCATGAGCGAGGTCATCCTGCATCCCGAGTTTCGCGGCGTCCCGCGGATGGCGTTCGCGCCGCTCACGGTCATCACCGCTGGACTGCTGCCGCCGAGCTTGCGTGAGGGATATGGGCTCAAGTGGGGGAGGGCTCAACGCGCGGCCTTCGCGGCCTTCCGCGCGGGGTTGCCCCGCCTTCTCGCGATCGCGCCCGAGCCCGTTCGCTGGCTGCCACCCGCACGCGACGCGTACCGTCGGTCACGGACGGCGGCCTGACCCAAGGGGCCGTGGCGGAGGGGGCGAGATTCGAACTCGCGGTGGCGTTGCCGCCACACGGCTTTTCGAGAGCCGCACCTTAAACCGCTCGGACACCCCTCCGGGCGAGGATTTTACCCCCCGTGCCATCCTTTAAAGGGGAGAGGGCGATTGGGTTCTCTGGCGTGCGCGATGCCGGGCGACTTTCGCCCGGTTGCCGCAGCTGCTCATGCTGCACCACTTGCGCTTCCCGGTCCGCGAGGTGTCCTTAAAGACCCAGTGGCACTGCGGGTTCTCGCAGATGCGCAGCCGCGTGGTATCGCCCTGGATCAGCTCGCGCGCGATCGCCTCGGCGAGCCGGGCGATGGCGCCATTAACCGGGTCTCCCTGGTGCCGGTGGTCGAGGGAGACGCCGTCGGTCGCCGGAACCAGCTCATAGATGTAGTGCGTGCGCAGCGCTCGGTTCATATCGGCGAGGTCGCTGGGGTCGGGAGCTTGCCGTGTGGCGGCCGCCTCGAGCACACCGCGCATGGCCTGCCGGACCCGGCGCAGCCGGCTCAGCATCTCGAGCCCGGACGCCGGTGACGCCTCGTACTGGGCGAGCAGGTGGATCCGGGCCTCCTGATGCATCAGGTCGTGATCGACCAACCAGTCCAGCGCGCTGGTGGGGGAGTCCAGGTGGTCATGGCTGACCGGCCACAGATCCAGCGTATTAATGAAATCCAGGCCGGTCTGGAGCCGCGCCAGGTGACCAACCACCATAGGCATCAGAGGCGCCGAAACCGTTACGGACTCGTTCACCTGTAACCCCCTTATACCACTTGACGGGTTAAATCTAACACGATAGAATAACGGCTGTAACTAGTCTGATCCCACAAAACGGTTACAGCGAGGTGACATGCATGATGAACGATTACTACTCTCTCTACACCTGGGCGATGGATCGGCAGGCCGACCTGCAGCGCGAGGCTGCTCAGCGTCGGCTGGTCCGGCACTCTCCGTATGTGAATACGCACGACAACTCGCGCCTTCGCTGGCCGCTGACCCGCCGCCGCGACGCCGACCGCAAGGCAGCCTGAGCATTCCGGCCCAGGTCGCCCATGGCAACCGCACCGAAATTCAATCCAGCTGACGTGGCGCACTCGCTACGTCAGCGAGCGGGCGCAGGGGCCGCCCGACCGGGCGTCCGCATCTGGCTGGCACTCGGGACGGTTTACATCCTCTGGGGATCGACCTACCTCGGCATCAAATACGCGATCGACACCATCCCACCGTTCCTGATGGGCTCCCTGCGCTTCCTCGTTGCCGGCGGTGTCCTCTATCTGCTCGCCATCCGAACCGGCGATACCGGCGGAGATCGCGTTGGCGCTCGCCAGTGGGTGGCCGCGCTGGTGATCGGCGGTGCGCTGCTGGTCGGCGGCAACGGCGGTGTCATCCTTGCCGAGCAATACGCGCCGACCGGTGTCGTCGCCCTGCTGGTGGCGACCGCGCCGCTTTGGATGGCGGTCATCGATCGCGTGGTCTTTGGCCGTCGCTTGCCGATCCTGGGCATCGTTGGCTTGTTGATCGGATTCGGCGGCGTTGCCTTCCTCATCGGCTGGCCGGGCGCCGGCCGCATCAATCTCTTCGGCGCGGCGCTGGCGCTGGCAGCTCCGGTCTGCTGGGCGAGCGGCTCTGTCTTCACCCGTCATGTCAAGTTGCCCAAGCGCCCGCTGGTGACCGCCGGGATGGAAATGCTCTGGGCGGGCCTGGTGTTTGCCATGGCCAGCATCCTGACCGGCGAGCTCGGCCGGTTGCACTGGCAGCACGTTTCGACCACATCGATCGTGGCCCTGCTCTACCTCATCGCCCTCGGTAGCCTGGTTGGGTTCAGCGCCTATGTTTGGCTGCTTCGTTCCGCGCCTCTTTCGCTGGTGTCGACCTACGCGTACGTCAACCCGGTGGTCGCGGTCATTCTGGGCGGCATCTTCCTCGGCGAGGCAGTCAACGCGCGGCTGGTGATCGCGGGCGGCATCATCATCCTCGCCGTCGCCCTGATCGTCGTCGCGCGTAGCCGTGCCGCGTCGCAGGCGCGGGTGCCCGTTTCCGCCTAGGTCTGGGCGGGCTCCACCAGCTGCACCCGCTCGCTCGTGAAGGCGCGGTGCATTCGCGCCACGTTGGCCAATGTGTCGATCTCGCGCACCGTCTTATCGGTCCGGATCTGCTTGATGCGCGGAAAGCGCAGCGCGTAACCGGAGTTGTGACGGCCCGACTCCGTGATCGCGTCGAAGGCGACTTCGAGCACGACTTCCGGCTGCACCGACCGGAAGCGGCCGTAATCCTTGAGCGTGATCGACTTGAAGTGGTCGGTCATCTGCGCGATCTCCGCGTCGGTCAAGCCTGAGTAGGCTTTGCCGATGTTGACCAGCCGGTCCGCGGCTTCGTCGTAAACGGCGAACGTGTAGTCCGACAGCACGTTCTTTCGCTTCCCGTGCCCGACCTCGACTCCGGTGACGACCACATCCAGCGTGGCGAGCGCTTTCTTCAACTTGAGCCAGCCGAGCCCGCGCCGTCCCGGTGTGTAGCGGCTCTCCGGGTCCTTGACCATCAACCCCTCGTTGTTTCGTGAGCGCGCGCCCTCGAAGATCCGATCAAGCTCGACGGCGTCGAGCGCTCGGATCAGGTAGGCGAGCATGAAAGGGGAGGGGAGGTTGAGCGCCTCGAGCAGCCGGCGCCGCTCGCGCAGGGGCTCGGTCAGCAGGTTCCGGCCGTCGAGGTAGAGCACGTCAAAAGCGACGAAGATGACGGGAACCTCCGCGAGCAACGCCGCGCTGACGACCTTGCGCCCGAGCCGGTGTTGCAGCTCGAAAAACGGAAGGACGACGCCGTCTTTGAAGGCGAGCAGCTCGCCGTCCAGGAGGACGTCATGGGGCACCGCCCCGGCCGAGGCGACCACTTCGGGAAAGCTCGCGGTGACGTCGTTTAGATCGCGCGAGTAGAGAACGACGCGGTCGCCTTCTTTGTGCAGCTGGCCGCGGATCCCGTCGTATTTGTCCTCGACCCAGGCCTCGCCGCCGACGCGCCGCATGATGGCCTCCGCGTCCTCCTCGGGTGAGGCCAGCATGAACTGCAGCGGATGCATCAGGCGTAGTTGCGCCGAGCGCAGCGCACCGCGGCGGGCCAGCGTGGCGACCTCGCCCAGATCGCCGGTGAGCATCGAGGCCCACGACACATCGGGCAGGGGCGCGCCGAACGCTTTGGCGATACCTTCTTCGACGAGCCCGGCTCGAAGCCCAATCCGCAGGTCACCGGTGAGGATCTTGCCGATGTATTTGGCCTCGCGCGGCGTCAGCCGGTCGAGCAGCTCGCGCAGCGCCTCGGTTTTCTTCTTGACGGTCCGCTGTTCGTAGACCCGGATGAAGGTCTGCCGCACCTCGGGCAGCGACGTCGGTCGGGGATGCGTGTGGCCCTGGAGGACTTCCTCGATGACGTCACCCACGTCGCTGTGCCGCATGTACGACTCACCGAGCGCCTCCTCATCGACCTGGGCGAGCTCGCAGACGGCATTGCGGATCACCGCGTAGCCGAGGTTCAGTTTCCGCTGGTCGCGGTCGGCGAACGGTCGAGCCGCGAAATAGATCGCCGCCAGCGGGAGGGTCTCATCGTCGAGCCCGGCGAAGTACTCTCCAAGCAGCCGCGTCTTCTCCAGCTTGCTACTGGTCGCGCGAATCGCTTCGCCCGTCCGGGCGAACGCCTCCATGGAGGTAGCTTAGAGGGCTAGCCGGCCTGGATCTGGTCGGCGGGAGGGGCGGCGATCGTCTCACCGGTGTTGTACTGGTCGAAGGTGAGCGTGATGTTCTGGCCTCCGCCCTGGGTCTCGACATACTTGATCGGATAGCCATCCTTCTCCCGGATGTAGGCGTCGAAAGCGTTGCCGCCGTCGTCCTTCGCCGTCACGTGCCAGGCCTTTCCCTGCGGCAGGTTCTCCTCGCCAATGTATTTCTGGTCGCTCTTCCCGGCGAACGCGTTGGGGTCGATCCCCGTGGTGCTCGGCGATGCCACCCATTTGGGCGATGCCGGACTCAGACCATAGTTCACGCCGTTGACCGAGATTTCCTTGATGGTTGCCGTCTGCCCACTGACGGTCGTCGTGAACTGGAAGCGGCCCGCCAACTTCGGTTTGTAGACGAGGGCGCCTTCCCCGACGATGTCGATGGTCGCGTTGTTATCCGCGATCTTCCCCGTCACCTTGAAATGCGCGTCCGTGAGGCTGGACTGCTGCGGCTTGGCCAGCACCTCCTTCGCGGTTGGCGGGGCCAGCGGCGTGGGAACGCCGCATGCCGCCGTGATGGTGGCGATCATCACCAGTAGGACCGAGCGGCGCAGCGGCAGCTTAACCCTGCACCACCTGGGAGGCCGGCGGTGCGGTGATCGACTCCCCGGTGTTGTATTTGTCAAAGCTCAGGGTCAGCGCATTGCTTCCCTGGTCGCTCGTCTGGGTGATCTGATACTTGAGCGGGTACCCGTCGCTTTCGCGAATCCAGCCGTCGAACTGGTTGCCATCCTTGTCCTTGGCTTTGGCGTGCCAGGCTTTGCCGTTGGGCAGGCTTTCCTCGCCGACGTAGGTGAACTCGGAGACACCGGCGAAGCTCCCCGGCCCGAAGCCCGAGCTGGTCGACCTCGCGGTCCACTTGCCGTTCCCGGGGACCGTGAGCGTGTAGTCGATGCCATTGATCGAAATGTCGTCGACGGTGATCTGCTGTCCGGCGACGGCTGTGTGGAATTTGAAGTGGCCGGCACCCGGTGCCTTGTAGACGATCGTGCCGTCACCGTTGAGGTCCACCACCGTGCCCTGCGTGCTGCCTTTGCCCGTCACCAGGAAATGGGCGTCCTTCAAGCTGGCGTGGTTCGGCTTGGACAGAATGTCCTTGGCCGTTGGCGGCGCCAGCGGCGTGCCCGGCCCACCGCACCCGGCGAGCACGCCAACCGCCACGATCGCCGCGGCGATTCGTTTTTGGCTCGCGATCACTATTGCTGGATGTCCGATGCCTGCGGGGCGCTGACCGTCTGCCCCGTATTGAAGCGGTCGAAGGTCGCGGTGAATGTGGACCCCTGCATCGTGCTCGCGTACTTTAGCGGATAACCGTCCGATTCCCGTACCCAGGCCTCGAACGGATTGCCACTGTCGTCCTTGGCCTTCACGTGCCAAGCCTTCCCCTGCGCGAGCGTCTCCTCGCCCAGGTAGGTGGCATTCGTTCCCTTGAACGAGCTCGGGTTGGATGAGTTTGTGCTCGGCTTGACGGTCCAGCGCGGATTGTCGGGCGCGAGATCGTATTCCTTCCCGCCGATGATGATCTCCTCGAATTTGAGCGGTTGCCCGGCGATGGTCGTCAGCATGGTGAAGCGGGAGGCCTGCTGGGGCTTGACGACGATGATCCCGTCACCGGTGGCGTCGAACGCGATGTTCCCGCTGACGATGTGGGCGACAAGGCTGAAGTGCCCATCCTTGACGTTGGCCGCGTCGGGTTTGGCGAGGATCTCCTGCGCGGTCGGCGGTTTGGCCGCTGCGCTACTGCCACAGGCGGCGAGGAGGAGGGCCGAGATCGGAAGCAGGATCCAGGTGCATGTTTTCACGGCGCATATCCTACCGTCCGACGCCGGTCCTTCAGACGATCTCGGTGTCGTCGAGGGGCACGCTGCCCGAGAGGAGGCGCGGCGGGCAGATGATCTCCTGGATGATGAAGACCGTATCGATCAGCTCGGCCGGGCGTGTTCCCGACTGGAGTCGCTCGATCAGCCGCGGTCTGATACCGGCCAACCCCGCGAGTTGCTCACGCAACTCGGCCAGGGCCCGTTCGTAACCCTGCGGGACCGTGTCAACACCGTCGAGGTTCAGCTCTTCCAATTGGCCAAGCAGATGATCCGTCAGCCGGCGCGGCTCGGCCAACCGGGCCTGCCGGCGCTGCTGATCCCGTCGATCCGCCTCCCGGATTTCCCGATTAGCCGACCCCAAAGGTCCGATCACTCGGTCCCCCCTGCAGATAGGTAGTCGAGAGGTTCTCTTGCACCACTATAGGTGTCATCAATGTGAAATTGATAAACACCGATCCCAATCGACGATGTGCGAATCAGTCCGGCGCCGACGGAAACGTCCAGCGCGTAGGTGTGCCCGTGAAGTCCGATTCGGTGAGACCGAAGGCCCAGGCCGGCCGGACACGGAAGCAGGCGTTGTCGGTGGGGTTGAAGAAGTCGATCGAATAATCCGTCTTGTATTTACGGTTGAGCTCGGTGACGAAGGCGCCGATCGCAGCCAGGTCATCGATCAACGCCGCTTCGCCCTCGATCACGACCGGCTCGTAGGCATTGTCGGTCGTGATGGTGCAGTGGGCATTGGCGGCCAGGTTGCGGGCCTTGCGCGAGCCACGGCTCGAGCTAAACCACAGCGCGTCGTGCACCCAGACGCCCCAGACGGGCATCACGTGAGGCCGGCCGTCGGGCCGAACCGTCGCCATCCAGTAATCGTGCGAGCGCGTCAGCCGCTCCACCGCCCACGACCACGGCAGCAGGCCGGTGCCCTGGGCGGCATCGAGCAACCCGTAGCCCGGCATGTACGGCCGGCTGGCCGTCGGTTCCGCCATTCGCTAGTGCCAGGCCAACTGGCTGCGCTCTTTCCAGTACTGATCGGGCGGCTCGGCCAGCTTCGAGAGCTCGGCGAGCCGATCTGGCGATAGCTGCACGCCGAGGGCGCCGGCGTTGCTCCGGACTTGCGTCTTGGTCACCGCGCCGGAGAGCACCACATCCACCCAGGGATTGGCGAGCGCGGCGGCAATCCCGTCGTGGTCGCGGTCGGCGAGCCGGCCGTTGGCGAGCGCTTCCTTGATGATCACGCCCCAGCCGGCGGCGTGCGCCTCCGCCAGCGCGGGGCCGGCGGATGGTTCGAGGAGGTTCCAGGTTGCCTGGACCGACTGGAACGGATTGACCCCGTCGACGCTGACGGCGAGTGCCCGCCGGATCACCTCGGACTGGCGCGGGCCGCTGACCGACATGCCGATCGTGAGCCCGCCGGCCCGCAGCGTGTTCAGCTCGGCCAGGACGGTAGGATCGTCGAGCACGCCGCTCTCCAGCGTCGCCGAATGGATCTGATAGAGATCGAGGTAGTTGCCGAGCAGCGCGCGGCTCTCGTCGATTTGCCGTCGCAGCGCCGCCAGCGAGTGATCCTTCACCTCATGGAGCCGGGCGTCAACCTGCCAGTTGCCGACGTACGTATAGCCCCATTTCGATCCCACAATGACCGCCTCCGGTGGCAGCGCCCGCTCGCGGAGCCAGGACGCGAGAAATCGCTCCGCCAACCCGTAGGAGCGGGCCGCGTCGAAGTAGCGAATGCCGGCGTCGTAGGCGGCGCTCAAAACGTCGTGGGCTCTCTGCTCCAGCGCGGTCACGCTGCGGTCGTTGCCGAGATCTTTCTCGCGGTCGAGCGTGATGTAGCCGGGTCGACCGACGGCGGCGAGGCCCAGCCCGATAGGCGTCACCCGGGGCCCGGTGGAGCCGAGCGGGCGCAGCTCCATTCCGGAAGCTACGGTTGCTCGAGGATCCGTGCCTTTTCCTTCTCGAACTCGGCTTCGGTGAGCACGCCCGACCGCCTCAACTCGATGATCTCTCGTAATAGGTCGTAGCGATCTCGGGCGGAGGGCGCCGCCGCCGACGGCTCCAATCCGGCGGATGGTTTTACATAGTCGACCGCGGCGGCGAGGTCCGACCTGACAAGCTGACCGTTGATGTGGGCCGGAAAGGAGGCTTGCCGGCCATCGCGGATATCCACCACGATGGTGGCGAACCCGATCAGGTGCTTGTGCAGGGCGACACTGAGCACGTCGGTGAGCGGGAGACTGAGGGTGGTGCGTCCTGTCAGATCACTGGGACAGAACAGCCGCCGGGTCGTAAGGACCAGCGATTTGAGGGAGAGGCCCCAGTCCTTCGCCGTCCGGACCAAGAACTCGTCGTCATCGAGGCGTGTTCCGTCGGGCAATTCCGCGTCGGTCATCGACATTGTCAGCGGGTAGGCGGGCTGCAAGCGCGCAAACGCGTAAGCGCGGCGCGCTTCACGCGCGGGGTTGTTAGCCACTAGGGCGACACCTTTTCCATCTCGCGCGCCCCCAGCGCCGCCGCTGCGACGGCCTCGAGGTCACTGTCGATCGACGCCTCGACGGCGGCGATCACCGCCCCTTCGACGAAGGGTGCGTTGCTGAGCAGCACGCGGCCCTTCCCGTCCGAGAGCTGCTCCATTGCCATCTGCGTACTGAGCACGGCGCTACCGAGGTCGACGAGGATGAGCACGCCTTCCGGCCCGCGGACCTCTTCGATCGCGCCCAGAATCGCGGTGGCATCGGTCCCCAGCCGGCCGTCGGCGGTGCCGCCGGCGACCGCGATCTTCACCTTACCCTGCGTCATCTGCGCCGCGAGCTCGCGCACCCCTTCTGCCAGCTGGCGGCTGTGCGAGACGAGCACCATGCTAACCGTGCCCATACGCCCTCGCCAGGATCTCGAGCGGGTGGGCCGATGTCGCGCCGGTCCCGTGCTCGACTTGCATCCGGCAGGTCTCGCAGTCGGCAAGCACCTGGTCACTACCTGCGGCCTTGACGGCTGCGAAGAGACGGCTGCCGATCTTCATCGAGAGGTCGTACTTCTCGACCTTGACACCAAAGGTGCCGGAGATGCCACAGCACCCCTCGTCGACTTCTTCGAGCTTGACGCCGGGAATCAACTTCAGCAGGCGCATCGCTGGGTAGCCGATCCCGTGGGACTTCAGATGGCAGGGCGCGTGATACAGCAGACGCATTGGCACAGTCTCGAAGTTGAGGTCCAGCTCGCCGGCCTCGTGCAACATCCACAGGTACTCCATGATGTCGTAGGTTTTCGCGCCGAGGCGCTCGGAGCCGGGGATTTCGAGCAGGTGGCCGTAGTCGTGCTTCAACATCAGCCCGCAGGAGGTGGAGCTGGCGACGATGTCCATCTCCTCGACGATCGGGGTCAGATGCCTGACATTCTCCTGGCCATACCGGCGGGCGAGATCCATGTTCGAGTTGACCACCGCGGGGATCCCGCAGCACTGCTGGCGCGGGACGACGACCTCGATGCCATTGCGCTCGAGAACGGCAACCGCCCGCTCACCGAGCCGCCGGTCGTTGTAGTTGACCCAGCAGCCGTAGAAGTACGCCACCTTTCGGCGAGGTTTGACGGGTCGGGGGTGGCGCCTGAACCATCGCTCGAAGGTGAGCCACTGATACTTTGGCAGCGGCCGCCGCCGGTGGATGCCGACGAATCGCTCCATCAGCACGCGGAACAGCGGGTTGCTATTCCCGAAGTTGGCGAGCGGGGCCGTCATGCTGCCCAGCTTTCCGAGCAGCCTCGTCCGCCCCAGCACCCAGTCCCGAAGGCTGCGCCCTTTTTCGCGGGCGCCCTGGTTTTGCGCGCGCCGGATGTATTCCTGAATGCTGACCTGCGACGGACAGGTGACCTCGCAGAGCTTGCACCCGGAGCAGAGGTCGAGCCCCGGCGTGACCGCGGCCTCCTGCGGCGAACGAAAGCGCTCCATGTCGGGGCCGAGCGCCTTGGGACCACGGAAGATGTCGGTCGAGCGGGCGACCGGACAGACCGTGTTGCAAGCGGTGCACTTGGTGCAGGCCTCGACGGAGGCTTCCTCCTCGACCGTGTCCGTCGTGGGCTCGAACTCTTCGGTGATCATGCGGCGAGCGCCTCCTGGGCGGCGCGATAGCCGGTGGCGATCGCCAACCCGCCGCGTGACTTGGTCCCCGATGGGTCGTATCCCGCCATCGCGCCTCCGGCGCAAAAGACATTCCGCGCCAGCGGCTTGCCATTCTCATCCGCGGGCTGGAGCCGCTCCGTGAGCGCGTAGCCGACCTGTTCGAACGGCTGCGTGGCAAACAGCGACTCGGCCGTGCGATCGGTCGGCACTTTGCTCCAGGCGATGGGCTCGTGGAAGAAGGGATCGCGCACGGTGTGGACGCCGGCGCGGAGCGCCCCATCCACCCAATCCTCCAGGGCCACCACGTAGGAGGCGGCCTCGACCGGAAGCTCGTGGCCGGCCGCCTTGAGCAGGATGTTCCGGCAGTGCCCATCCGTGACATCGGCCGCGTGCGCCGGTGCCGCCCAGATGATCTCGATGCCGGCCTCCTGCAGGTGCTTGCGAAGCCGGTCGAAGAGCCGGAGCGCGATGACCGACGGTGGGACGGTCGGAATTTCGAAAACCGGATGACCGATGGCCCGCTGAAACGCCGCGAAGATCTCCTTGGGGTTGGTGAGCCCCAGCACGCCGGGGACCCCGACGCGTACGCCCTCACTCGTGAGGCGTTCCCGCAACTGGGCGGCCACCGCATCCCTGAAGCCGGCGTCTTCGAAACTGCGCGCCAGGTCGATCGAGGTGAAGAGGCGGTCGGGGCCATACCCCGGTGCGGTGATGCGGACCGCGGACACGTCGGCCGTGCGCCACTGTCGGGCCAGGTTGGCGGCGGCGAACTCGGGCGCGAAATCCTGGTAGCCAGTAAAGCCGCAAAGGACGATCGGTTCTGGACGGCCCAGGTCGCCCGCGGTCATGCTGGCGGGAGCCAGGCAGCATGGCTTGGGCGTGCCGGTCGCCGTGGGCAGCAGGAAGTTGCGGTCGAGGGCTCCCTCCCAGGCGAGGCCCGCCTCCTTGAACCACTCGAGCATCAACGCGATGCTCGCCTCGACAGCCTTCATCCCGGCGCGCGCATAAGGATGGCTTGGTTCCTGGGCGATCAGCCGCGCCACGGCATCGGCCGGATCGGCGATCGCCTCGGCAGCGGTCGCCGTCGGGTAGCCCATGACGTCGACGGTCGCATATAGAAAGTAGAGGGAAGAGAGGCCTGGCCACACGAGGACCACCTGGCGTCCCGATTGCTGCACGGTGCGTGCGGCCGCTAATGCCGCAAGGCCGGTTCCGATCACCGCGACGTCGGTCTTCATCGCTGCGCCGCAACTTCTGCCGGTTCTTGGGCGAGACCCCCACCCCTCCCCTCCCCCGCGAGCGGGGGAGGGGAGGTTCCGGCGACGGGGTCCAGCATGAGCTGCCGGTCGACGTTGTAAAGCTCCATGTGAAGCCCGGTCGTGACCTGCATGTTGCGCAGCTGGCTACCCCAGAAGACGTGGCGCACGCCACGCCAGCGTGTCTCGAGAAAGTCCGCCATTGCCCGGGTCGCGGTCGGACCATCGACGCCGCGGTCGGTGACCAGCCGGGCCGCGAGCCGGTAGGAGCAGATGGCGGCCTGACAGGGTCCCATTCCGGAGCGCGTTCGGCGGCGGACGTCCTCCAGGTCATGCACAGCCGGGTCCTTGAACCAGGGGGCGACGTCCTGCGGGCGCACCAGCTCGCACTCGCACAGCAAGGGCTGTAGGGGTGGTTCCTCATCATGCGGCTTGGGGACGCCGAGCACCGATGGGCGGTGGCGCAACTGGTCGAGGGGTTCGTCTCGATCGTTCAGCGGCACCTCTGCCGTGGTGCACGGCGTGCTGACGCCGAGGTATCGAGCGGCCACGTCGACGACTCGCTCCGCCATCAGGCGAAAGGTCGTCACTTTGCCGCCAACGATTGACGTGAACCCCTTAATGCCGTCGCGCTCCTGGTGGTCGATCACCGCGAAGTTGCGACTCATCTCACGGCCCTCGGCTTCCGCTCCGAGGTCGTAGAGGGGCCGGACCCCGGCGTAGGCGCGCATCGCGCGGGCGGTGGTGACGCCATCGAGCATCATGGCGCCCTCCTCGATCATGCGGCGCACCTCGTCCCACTCGATGGGCAGGGTTTCGGGGTGCGGCACCTTCGCCGAGGTGGTCCCGAGGATCGACACGCTCAGTCCCGGAACGACGATGTCGCCGTCGCCCGGCTTGTGGCAGCGATTGATCGCCGCGTGCGCCAGCCGCCGGGACAGGACGACCATGGTTCCCTTGACGGGAACGACCTTGACCTCCACGCCGAACAGGCGGGCGACCAGTCCGGCCCAGGCGCCGGTGGCGTTGATCACCGACTGGCACGCGATCGTTCCTTCCTCGCGGGTCTTCGAGTCGCGGATGCGCACGCCGGTCAGGCGATCCCCCTCGCGAAGAAAGCCGCTGACCTCGGTATGGGTCATCACCCGGGCACCCCGGCGTCGTGCCGATTCGACGTTGCCGACGACCAGGTAGAAGGGGTCGAGGTGGCCGTCCTCGGGAACCCAGAAGACGGTGCGGACATGCTTGGAAAGTGCCGGTTCGCGCCGGCGCGCCTCATCGACCGAAATCCGTTCGCAGGTGATGCCGGTGCGGCGGCAGCCCTCGGCGAACCTCGGTTCCCACGCCTGGTCTTCTTCGGTGACTGAGACGAAGTATCCGCCGGTATCCTCGACGGTGCTCCGGGCGATACGGCGCAAGATCCGGCCTTCTTCCACGCACTCGATGGCGGCCTGTTCATCGTTGACGCAGTACCGTCCCCCCGAGTGGAGGAGCCCATGCGACCGGCCAGTCGTTCCCGAAGCCAGGTCGCCCTTCTCGACCAGGATGGCATCGATGCCGCGCAAGGCCAGATCGCGGAGCACCCCGGCCCCCGTCGACCCACCCCCGATGACGACAACGCCCGTGCTGGTGTCAGGCATTCAAAAGAAGAGGAAAGGACCGCGCCGGCCCTTCCCTCTCATCCTAGCGGGCCTTCTACGACTTTGCGCCCGCGCCGACCGCCTCTTTTGCGGGTTCCTTCTCGACCCAGCCGAGCGTCCGCTGCACGGCTTTCTTCCAACCGGCGAGCCCTGCGGCGCGTTGCTCTTCGGTCGACTTCGGCTCGAACACCTTGTCGACCTGCCAGTTCTTGCGCAGCTCGTCCAGCGTGCTCCAGAAGCCGGTCGCCAGCCCGGCCCCGTAGGCGGCGCCCAGTGACGTCGTCTCCTGCACCTTGGGACGAATGACCTTGACGCCCAGGATGTCCGCCTGCAGCTGCATCAGGAAATCGTTCTTGACCGCCCCGCCGTCCACCTTGAGGGTGGTCAGCTTGACGCCCGAGTCCGCCTCCATCGCATCCGCGACTTCCTTGGTCTGGTAGCAGATCGCCTCAAGCGTGGCTCGCACAATGTGGGCCTTGGTGACGTAGCGGGTCAGCCCGACGATCGCGCCACGGGCGTACATGTCCCAGTGCGGTGCGAACAGCCCGGAGAACGCCGGGACAAAGTAGATGCCGCCGGCGTCCTCGACCGACTTGGCGATGGCCTCGGTCTCCGAGGCATCCTTGATCAGCCCGAGGTTGTCGCGGAGCCACTGGATGGCCGCGCCGGTGATGGCGATCGAGCCTTCCAACGCGTACACCGACTTGCCCTGCTCCAGGCCGTAGGCAGCCGTGGTCAAAAGACCGCTCTTCGAGGGGACGGGCGAGGTCCCGGTGTTGAGCAGCATGAAGTTGCCGGTGCCGTAGGTGTTCTTGGCTTCGCCCGGTGAGTAGCAGGTCTGCCCGAAAAGGGCTGCCTGCTGGTCGCCGAGGTCCGCGCACACCGGTACAACGCCGCCCACGGCGCCGTTCGCCTTCGTCTGCCCGTAGACTTTCTTATCGCTCGACGGCCGGATCTGGGGCAACATGGCCTTCGGGACCTTGATCTTGCTCAGCAGCTCCGCATCCCAGTCGAGCGTCTTGAGGTCCATCAACATCGTGCGCGATGCGTTGCTGTAGTCGGTGACGTGCGCCCCACCCTCGGGCCCACCCGTCAGCCACCAGATGACCCAGGTATCGATGTTGCCGAACAGCAGGTCCCCGCGCTCGCCCGCGGCGCGCGCGCCCGAAACGTTGTCGAGGATCCACTGGATTTTCGGCCCCGAGAAATAGGTGGCTACGACGAGACCGGTCTTACTCTTGACCAGTGGCTCGACACCGTCGTTGATCAACTTCTGACAGATGTCGATCGTGCGGGTATCCTGCCACACAATGGCGTTGTAGACCGGCTTGCCGGTCTTCTTCTCCCAGACCACCGTGGTCTCGCGCTGGTTGGTCACGCCGATGCCCGAGATCTCGTCGGCCTTGATCCCGCCCTTCTGCATCGAGCCCCTGATCACGCGCTGGGTCTTCTCCCAGATCTCCGTCGGGTTGTGCTCGACCCATCCGGGCTTGGGATAGATCTGCTCGTGCTCCAGGTAATCGGTGGACACGACCTTGCCATCGTGGCTGAACACCATGAAGCGCGTCCCCGTAGTGCCCTGGTCGACGGCTGCCGCGTACTTCTTTTCCGCCATTCCATCCTCCTTACGTCGTCGTCGTTTTTGCTCGCTGGGGTACCGCCGCCAGGCTGTCGCTCAGCGCCCGAAGCATCAGGTAGGACGAGGTCGCGCCCGGGTCCTGATGGCCAATGCTGCGATCGCCGAGGTAGCTGGCGCGTCCCTTCAGCGCTTTGAGCGGAATCGTCGCCTTCATCCCTTTCTCGGCCGCGTCTGCCGCCGCGGCCAGCGCCGTTTCCAATGGCGCTCCGTTGTCGAGCGATTGCCGGGCCTGCTCGATCGCGGGAGTGAGCGCGTCGACCATCGTCTTGTCGTTGGGGTTCGCCTTGCCTCGCTCCACCACACCCTTCAGGCCCGCCTCGAGCGCACCCACGAGATCCCGGTCCGAGACCTCCGACTTCCCATCCAGCGCGGCGCCGGCTCGCAGAAAAAAAGTGCCGTACAGGGGTCCACCGGCACCCCCCACCGAACCGACGAGCGCCATGCCGGTGGTCTTGAGGAGGGTGCCGACGTCCTTGTCGCGAACCGGGGCCAGTTTGACCAGCATGGTCTGGAAGCCCCGGTCCATGTTGATGCCGTGATCACCGTCGCCGATAGCGGCGTCCAGCCCGGTCAGGTACTGCTTCTGCTCGGCGACGATGCCGGCATAGCGCTCCAGCCAGGCGTAGATCTGCGCGTTGGTCACCGCCACTCGTGTTAGACCTTCCAGTGAAGGGCCGGGGTGTGCACCGGCGCATCCCATAACTTCGTCGTCTCAGCGTCGAGCTTGAGCAGCGTCACCGAGCATCCCGCCATCTCCAGCGAGGTGATGTAGTTACCGACCAGTGAGCGGGTCACCTTGATCCCCTCGCCGGTCAAGTAGCGGTGGACCGCGTTGAAGATCACGTAGAGCTCGATCAGGGGCGTCCCGCCCATGCCGTTGACGAACGCGAGGACCTCATCGCCGCGCTTGTAGGGCAGGTCCTTGACGATGGTGCTGGTCAGGATCTCGGCAATCTCGTCGGCTGACTTGAGCTTGGTCCGTTCCCTTCCGGGCTCGCCATGGATGCCGATGCCCAGTTCCATCTCATCGTCGGCGATTTCGAACGTTACCTTGCCCGCCGCCGGCACGATGCAGGAGGTGAGCGCCATCCCCATGCTGCGGCCGTTCGCGTTCACTTTCTTCGCCAGCGCCGTCACTGACTCGAGGTCCGCACCGGCCTCGGCGGAGGCGCCGACGATCTTTTCGAGCAGGACGGTGACACCCACGCCACGACGCCCGGCCGTGTAGAGGCTGTCCTGGACCGCGACGTCGTCGTTCGTGATGACCGCGTTCACTTTGGCGCCCTCTCCACGCGCCAACTCCGCCGCCATCTCGAAGTTCATGATGTCGCCCGTGTAGTTCTTGACGACGTGCAGGACGCCGGCCCCGCCATCGACCGCCGCCGTCGCGCGCGCCATCTGGTCAGGCGTCGGCGAGGTGAACACTGCGCCGGGACACGCCGCATCGAGCATCCCGAGCCCGACGTAGCCGCCGTGCATCGGCTCGTGACCGCTGCCACCCCCCGACACCAGGCCCACCTTGCCTTTGCGCGGTGCATCCTTGCGGATGATCACGTTCGGGTCGTATTCCACCCGGATCAGGTCGGCGTGCGCCGCAGCCATCCCGGCCATGGCGTCTTTGACCTCCGTCTCCGGCGTGTTGATCAACTTCTTGAGCCTGGTCGTTACTTGCGTTTGTGCCATCGTTTCCTCCTCTTACTTACCGGCCGGCAACACGCGTCGGAACATGAATCGTCCGAGTCCTTTCCCCATCAGCAATCCCAGCCCGATGGCCAGCAGGTTGATCCCGAGCGCCACCGGTTTGAAGGGCGGGGTTAGCACTGCAAGCAGCACGGCGCCGATGGCCAGGCCGGCACCCCCGATCAGGAGGATGCGATTCAGCCGTTGGAGGGGCGTACGGGCAACCGCCCGAGGGCGGGGCGAGGGTTCGATCCCTCGCCCGCCGCCCGGGGCTTTACCGATCTGTCGCTTGAGCCGCCGAGACACGAATCCTCTTACGCCCGCGCCCGCGCCGATTCCGCGACCGGAACGGTGTCAGGACCCACGGGAGCCGGGAGGTGCTGATGGATGAAGAAGTCGTAAATCCACGCGCCGAGCGGTCCGCCGATGAGCGGCAGCCCAGTCGTGATCAAGAAGTTGAAGTTCTGACCCGGGATCGCGTTCGAGCCGTACCCGATCAACAGCCCCCAGATCCGCGGCCCGAAATCACGCGCCGGATTCAAGGATGCCATCTCGATCGGGGCAAACAAGCCGACCAGCGCGGCCACGACGAAGCCGATCGCGATCGGCGCCAGGTTGGCCGCCGACGGCATGCGGTCCTCGACGATCCCGAGGATGCAGATCACCAGGATCGCGGTGATGATGATCTCGGTTCCGGCGCCCCGCCACCATGGATCCTGCGTCAGGTAATCGTGGCCGCCCTTGAGCGCCGGATGGCCCGCCCACCCGACAAGCCCCGGGTGCGGCCAGTTCGCCCAGAAGATCAACCCGCTCGTAACCCCGTTTGGGTCGCCTCGCACGACCTTGTTGGCGTCTTCGTACGCGGCGATGATCCCGTTCCACACGAAGGAGACACCCATCGCCGCGATGAACGCGCCGACGAGCTGGGATCCGATGTACCCAGGCACCTTCGACCATGGAAAACCACGGCGCCAGGCGAGGGACAGCGTGACCGCGGGGTTCAGATGCGCGCCGGAGACTGCGCCGCACGCGTAGATCGCGAGGGTGACCGCGAACCCCCAGAAAAATCCCGCCCCGAGCAGACCGGCCAGGAAGCCATTCCCGCCGGCGCCCGCGACCGCAAAGGCGACAAAGCTGTCGCCGAGGAAAACCAGAACGAATGTTCCCAGCACTTCTGCCAGGTATTTCTTAGTCCAGCTTTCGCTTACCGCCATTTACTTCCTCCTCCTCTCTTTTGACCAAATGTCGCGCGCCATGACGCCTACACGACGGTCCTGCAGCCCTTTTGCACCTCCTTCGGCGGATTTTCCCCAACAAAAAAGTCCTAACCTGCACGCTCCATTCGGAGCGCATAGGTCAGGACTTGTCCCTTCATGTCCCGCCAGTCGCTGCAGGCTTGTGATAACACACGAATGGGGTTGTGTCAATCTCCAATCCGGTTGTCCCGGAACTCGCGCCAGAGCTTCAGCTCGGCGCTCGACACGACATCCGCGCCAGCAGCCAGAACGGCAGCGGCTTGCTCCGCGGTGGTGATGAAACCAGTGCCCCACACGGGAACATTGGTGCTTTCGCGGATGGTCGGCATCACCTGCGGAATGGCCACCGCGGGTGCAATGGCGATCGCGTACGGTGCCGGCAGGCCCACGCTGTTGAGCCCGGTTTCCAGGCCGGTGGAGTCGAGGGCGTGAATCCGCTGGATGGTCCGCAACCGGAAGCGGCTGGCATCGCGGAGGAGGTGCGGCTTCACCGAGAGCACGCCGGAGAAGCCAAGATCGGTGGCGAGGAAGGCGAGCGCCGCGCTATCCGCGGCCAGCCCCTCGACCGCGTCCAGGTTGACGAAGATCGCCACGCCGTGGCGGGCGGCACCGGCCAGTGCCCCCACCATCGCCAGCACGCTGCCGCGCTCCACCAGTAGCTGCCGGTATCCGAGGTCGAGCGCTTGTTGCAGGGTATTGCTGTCGCGGATGGCGGGCAACATCGCGCCGGACGGCCCGGCGGTCCTCATGGCCACAGGCTCACCGTGCTGGTGCTGATCGCGCGTGCCCCCCGCTCGAGCGCGGCCTGACGCTGGTGTGGTTCGGTCACGAAGCCGCCGACGATGATCGGGACCGGGTGGCGTGCTCGGATCTGGTCCGCGACCAGCGGGAAGATCACTGCCGGCTGCACTTCGACGATGTCGGGACGCGCGTGCTCGACCGCGGTCATCGCGGAGTGCAGTCCGAGATCGTCATAGAGCAGGAGCCGTTGCACCGCGATCACCCGCTCGGCCCGGGCGGCGGCCACCAGGGCGCTGTGGGAGGTGATGATGCCGTTGACGCCGATCTCGCGGGCGAGGAACGCGACGCCGGCTCGATCCTTACCCAGCCCGGCGATGAGGTCGATATGGACGAAGGCCATCTTGCCTCGGGCCTGGACCGCCCAGACGAGCGGCCCGAGATGAAACGCGGGGGCGCGGACGAAAAAGATCGCAGGGACCTGCGAGGCCAGCGCCCGGGGAAGATCCTCGGCGTGGCGGATGAGGGCCGCGACCGGCACGCGGTCGAAGGCCTCGAAGAGGCGCGTGACCGATCGATCGACGGCCTGTGCGCGAGCCGGCGTCACGTTCGCGCGAGTGGCCATCGCCACCTCCTCTTTAAGCCTTCGATTTTACGGGCCCGCGGCCGGCGAATCCAGAAGCGACCTGTCTCGCCGCCCTTTCCACACCGGGGGCGGCTATTTCCCTTGACCGAATGCGCTCTGGGTCGCAGACTACGGCATGGAAGGAGGCGAGCGAGGCGATCACTGAACGTCCGTTGACGATTACGAATAAGGTCGGCCTGCATGCGCGGCCGGCCGCACTCTTCGTGCAGACCGCCGCGCGCTTCAAGGACACGAAGATCGAAGTGGTCAAGGATGGCACCGTGCGAGACGCGAAGAGCATGCTTGGTGTGCTGACGCTCGGCGTGAGCCAGGGGACGACGATCATGGTGCGTGCCGACGGGCCCCACGCGGAGGAGGCCATCGCGGCGCTTTCCGACCTGGTCGATCGCGACTTTGGCGAGTAGTCCGCCGCGCCCGGCCCTACGAGGGATTGCGGCGGCTCCCGGGCGGGTGGTTGCGCCGGTATGGCGATGGAACGCCGCGCGGCTCGGTCCTTCGAGCGGTGGGCTATCTGGCGCGGAGGGCGTTGACCAGCTAGGCCGTGCGATCGAACAGGTCAAAATTGATCTCGCGACCAAGACCGCACGCCTTCAGGCACGCGGTTTGACCGCGGAGGCCGGCATCCTCGAAGCGCAGACCCTCATGCTCGATGACCCCGTATTACTCGATGGGGCATCCGAATTGATGGCGCAGGGGAGGCCGGCGGATGAGGCAGTCGCCGCCACGATGGCCCCCTTTGCCGAAATGCTGCGCGCGTCGCCCGATCCGGTGTTCCAGGCACGGGCGGCCGACGTCGAGGACGTCGTCGAACAACTCCGACATGCGCTGCACGGTGTGAGCGCCACACCGCCACCCCCGCCGCAGCCCTCGATCCTCGTGGCACGCGATCTCGCGCCCTCGCAGACCGCCGGGCTCGACCGCGCACTCGTGCTCGGCTTTGCCACCGAGCAAGGGAGCGCCACAGCCCATACCGCGATCCTCGCCCGAGCCCTGGGCCTCCCCGCCGTAGTCGGCATTGCCGGCCTCGTCGAGGCGGTCGAAGATGGTCAGGCGGTGTTGCTCGACGGGGACGCGGGCACCCTCGTCATCGATCCTCCAGCCGACGCCGTCGCGATGGTGCCTCAAGCGGTGGAGGCCGCCACCGACGCCGAGCCGGCCGTAACGCGTGACGGCCGCCGGATCGAGGTCGGATGCAACGCCGCGGGCTTGGACGACGCGCAGCGAGCCGCCGCGGCCGGCGCCGATGGGATCGGTCTGCTGCGGAGCGAGTTTCTGTTCCTCGGTTCAGATCGCCTCCCGTCGGAAGACGAACAGGTCACGGTCCTCGACGCCGTGGCCACAGCCATGGGCGGGCGCCCGGTGATCTTGCGAACGCTCGACGTCGGGGCCGACAAGCCGCTGCCCGCGCTGCCCCAACCCCCCGAGGCCAACCCGGCGCTGGGCGTGCGGGGATTGCGGCTGCAGCTGCTGCGGCGGCCTGACCTGCTGCTCGATCAGCTGCGCGCGGCCCTCCGCGTCTCCTCCAGGCATCCGCTCCGCCTGATGTTCCCGATGGTGTCCACGCTCGACGAACTCCGCCAGGCGAAGGCGCTGCTTGCGCAGGCGAGGCGCGACGTCAACCCGAGCGCGGTTGATGGGACCGGGATGCCGGTCGGCATCATGATCGAGGTGCCGGCCGCGGCCGTCGGCGCCGATGTGCTGGCGGCCGAGGTGGACTTCTTCAGCCTCGGCACGAACGATCTCACCCAATATCTCTTTGCTGCCGACCGCACCAACCCCGAGCTGGCTCCGCTTGCGGACAGCCTCCACCCGGCGCTGCTGCGGATGATCGACCAGGTCGTCAAAGCCGCGCACCGGCGGCATCGCTGGGTCGGCGTCTGCGGCGAGATGGCCAGCGATCTCCGGGCCGTGCCCGTGCTGGTGGGCCTGGGCGTCGATGAGCTGAGCGTCCACCCCCCGGTCGTCGCGCGGGTCAAAGCCCTGGTGCGGCGCCTTGACGCCGCCGAATGCGCGCGCGCCGCTCGCGCAGCCCTCAGGCTCGACAGCGGCGCCGCCGTCCGTCGATTGGTCGAGCGCCGAGGCCTGCGCTAGCCTCCCTGCTCCCCAGGGAGGGGGCGATAATGCACCTCGTTGCGCCTTGCCCGCCGGTTCGCCGGCTTCGTCCTGGTTAACGTCGTACTCGGGCTCCTTCTGCCGGCGTGCGTCAGCCCTGAGGCGGCCGCGGAGTTGACGCCGACGCTGAGCATGAGATCCGTGGGGGGGAGCCGGATCGCCTTTCAAAACGGCATCCCGGTACCGACTTTCTCGTACGAGCCACGCCGCCGGCTCGAGCTGAGCAGCCACTGGCGGATCCAGACGACGCCGATGGACCACGACCTATCCCTCGCCGTCCGATCGCAGTCGCTCGCGCGGATCGTTGCCGAGGCCGCCGGAAGGGAGAGGCCGGCGTTCGACGATACCCGCTGGTCGACGGTGGAGGTGCCCGGCTCATACGATCCGCCGCCCGCAGTATCCGGGAACGGCGCCTGGTATCGGAAGGATTTCGATGTCCCGGCGGACTGGCAAAACCAGACCGTGACGCTGAAGTTCGGTGCCGCGAACTACGTCGCGGATGTCTGGCTGAACGGCCACTACCTTGGTTACCACGAGGGCGGCTCGACGCCCTTCGCGTTCGACGCCACCGACGCGATCGTGCCGGGGGACATCAACCTCATCGCGGTCCGTATCGATAATCCACCCTGGGGGACGCGTCAGGACATCGTTCCCTGGGGCCTCACCGACTGGTGGAACTACAGCGGCCTGACGCAGCCGGTCTGGATGGAGGCGACGCCTGCGGTCTATGCGGTGCGCGCCGACGTCGTGCCGCACCTCGATAGCGCGGACATTGCCGTCACCTTGCACCAGCGTGGTGGCGCGGCCGCGCCGGTCCAGGTCGGCCTCGACATCCTGCCGGCGGCGGTTGACCCCAGCAACGTGACCAATCCTGATCCGCTGAGCCTCGTCCCGCCCGGTGCGGTGCCGATCGCCTCGCAGCGAGTGGATGCTGGTCAGCTCGGCCGCGACGGAACGAGCCAGGTTCACGCGCGATTCTCGCTCACCAACGCCGACCTCTGGTCGCCGCAATCGCCGGCCCTCTACGTCCTCGAGGTGCACGTGTTCTGGCAGGAGCGGCGCGTCGACCAGCTCGTCGAAACCTTCGGCCTTCGCCGCATCGCGGTCGATGCCAAATCGCCGCGGCTGCTGCTCAACGGCAACCCGGTCCAGTATGCGGGTGTCGCGCTCCACGATGAGCGCGTCTATCCGTCCGACAACGGGCAGCCGCGGGGTGGCCCGGTCGTGACGCCAGACGACATCCTGATCCTGCTCGACAAGGCCAACGCGACCAACGTGCAGCTGATCCGCGCCGACCATCATCCGGCGAACCCCTTGCTGCTCATGCTGGCCGATCGGCTCGGCTATGCGATCTGGGAGGAGATCCCTCTGTATCACTACACACCGGCGACCTTCGCCATGGCGATGGATCGCGGCATCCCGCAACAGATGTTGAGTGAGATGGACCTGCGCGACATGAATCATCCGTCGGTGCTCTTTCATGGCCTCGCGAACGAGTCGACGGGTGGGAGTGAGCGGGAGCAGGCCCTGGCCACCCTGCACAACCTCGACCGCTCGATGGATGGGACCCGGCTCACCGGGCAGGCGGCTTACGGAAACCAGCCCGACGACCAAACCAGCCGCCCTCTGGACGTCGCAGGCTACACCACCTACTTTGGCGTCTTCTACGGGGCGGATGCTGCCGCCGGGACCGTCCGTGCCCTGCAGGTCGCCCATGCGACCTTCCCGAAAAAGCCGATCATCATCCTCGAATTTGGGCGCTGGTCCGACAACGTCGCCGAGCAGGAGGAACAGCGGCGTATTCTTGCCGACACGTACCAGGCGGTCGCCCCCTACCTCGATGACATCCCCAACGGCTTCGTCGGGGCGACCGTGTGGTGGACGCTCGACGACTACTGGACGCAGCGGCCCGGCCTGAAGGTGGAGCACTTCGGGCTATACGCGCCGAACGGCGATCTGAGGGCCGCGGGTCGGCAAGCGGCCCAGCTGTTCAGCGGCGGCGCCGGACAGGGCGCGAATCACAAGATCGTCTCGACCGCCACCGGACAGACCGAGCATGCGACCACGCCGGGCCTACGATTCCTCCGCTATCTCGCCTACGCCCTCACGATGGCGCTTACGATCCTGACGATCATCCTGCTGTCGTTGCTCCTGCTGCGGCGACGGCCGCGACGGCAGGCCGCGGTCTCCTGATGCACCAGGTCAGCGGTCGAGTCCTGGCGATCTCGGTCCGTGCCGCGATCATCGCCGGTGGCTGGACCGGCTTTGCATTGGGATTGGTTGCCGGCTGCGTGCTGGGGGCCGCGGTCGCCTGGTTCGCCGGGGCCATCCTCAGCTGGCAACGTGACCTCAGCCTGACCTTAGGCGTGACCGAGCAGCTGCTGCCCTTCGGCGGCCAGGTCCCGCTGCTGCAGCGGGTGCAATCGTCGTGGTTCCTCGTCGTCCCCCTTGCCGGGCTCCTGGTTGGGCTGTTCGCGGCCCTGGTCGGCGCGCTGATTGGCGGGCTGGTGGCGGCCTCCTACAACCGCTCTCCGTTCGGGGTGCACGTCGTGGTCGAGGTGCCGGACCAGGCTTCCTAACCTGCATCTGCAGGCGTTTAGCTTTCTGCGCCGTCCCGGTTACATGTGAGAAGTGAGACGAGCCGCCCGACGGTTCGCGTTCGCAATCTCGCTCGCGGTCCTGATGGTCGGGGCAAATACGATCGGGGCCCTGCCGGCCGCGCCGCCTGCGCTGGGAACGGCCACCACGTTCGCGGTCCTGGCGAGCAGCACGGTGACCAGCACGGGCAACACGGTCATTACGGGCGATCTGGGGGTGAGCGCCGGAACCGCCGTCACCGGTTTCCCACCGGGGGTCCTCAATGGGACGCTGCACACCGGTGCCGATCCGCTGGCCGTATCGGCCCAGAACGACCTGACCACCGCCTACAATGCCGCCGCCTCGTCACCCTGCGATGTCGACTTGACCGGCCAGGATCTTGGCGGCAAAACGCTAACCCCCGGGACTTATTGCTTTAGCTCTTCATCGTTTCTGACCGGGATCCTCATCCTGAGCGGCAATGGAGTGTTCATCTTCAAGGCCGGGAGCACGGTTATCACCGCGCCGAGCTCAAGCGTGGTTCTTATCAACGGCGCTCAGGCCTGCAACGTTTTCTGGCAGGTCGGCAGCTCGGCAACCCTTGACACGGGGACCGCCTTTGTAGGAACGGTCATGGCTCTTGCCAGCATCACCATGAATGACAGCGCCAGCATCGCTGGCCGAGCGCTGGCGCGAACCGCCGCGGTGACCATGATCAACAATCGAGTCACGGTGCCGACGACCTGTTTACCCGTACCGACGCCGACACCGACGCCGACACCGACGCCGACACCGACGCCGACGCCAACCCCAACGCCAACCCCAACCCCGACACCGACACCAACGCCGACACCGACACCGACACCGACACCAACACCGACACCGACACCGACACCAACGCCGACACCGACTCCAAGCCCGACTCCAACTCCGATTCCGACTGTCGCTCCGCAGATTACCAGCGCGAACAGCACCACTTTCACGGTCGGCGCGCCCGGCACGTTCACAGCTACCTCCACAGGCTCGCCTACTTCCACTCTCACAGAGACTGGTACGTTGCCGGGCGGAGTTTCCTTCACCAACAATGGTGATGGAACGGCGACAATCGCGGGAACGCCCAAGTCGGGTTCTGGCGGGAGCTACGCGATTACTATTACCGCCTCCAATGGCGTTCCGCCCGATGCGCAACAGAACTTTGTTCTAACCATTGACGAGGCTCCTGCGATCACCAGTGCCAATAGTACTACTTTTACGACCACTCAAGCTGGGACGTTTCTTGTGACCTCAAGCGGTTTCCCCGCAGCAGCTCTCGCTGAAAGCGGCGCGTTACCGACCAATGTCACCTTCAGCGACAACGGCAACGGCACGGCCACGCTGGCCGGCACACCGCCAGCTGGCACAGCAGGCAACTACCCCATCACGATCACCGCTTCGAACGGTGTTGGTTCCTCGGCAACTCAGACCTTCACTCTTACCGTGAGTGATCCCACGCCGACACCGACACCAACTCCCACACCGACACCCACACCAACGCCAACGCCGACA
>DASZZN010000022.1 GCA_035544955.1 Candidatus Dormiibacterota bacterium | reverse complement strand
GTCTCTCAATCGGCGCGCATCTGCACTTCCAACTCGAAGTCGGCGGCATGCCGACTGCCCCAGGTCCGTTGATCGGCTGTTAGACGAGCCTCGGGCCTGCGAGTCCTCGGTCAACCAGCCAGTCATCTTCGAGTGACGTGCGTGCGAGCTCCCCCTAATCTGCGCAAACCGCGCCACGAGAAGTGGCTAACGGCAAGGACGGTTTTCGGCGTTCATAACGATGATTCGCAGGCGGTTGTGATGCGGTGGCGTTGACGGGTGCGGCGCCGCAGCAGTCACAGTCCCGCCACAGGCCGCACACATCAATCTCAAATGAACGTCTGCCACTCTCTGAATTATGGCCAAACAGCTACGCCGGCGAGTGGTGATGCGATTGCTGGCGGGCAGAGGAAATCGATGGGTCATAGTCGCTGTGCTGATGTCTGCGGTGATCCTCCTTGACGCCGCCTGCAGCACGTCCTCGGCCACAGTCACGCGCCCCTCGCCAAGATCAGCCGGCAGCAGCTCAGCCGGCGGCCTCGGATCGGGCGGCGGCGGATCCAACGCTCGGTCCGGACCGGCCTCAGGGGGAGCAGTAGGCATGGTCGTTACCGTGTCCACGACGGGCTTCACATTGTCGACATCAGCGGGTCAGAAGGTGACCGTCGACGAGGCGTCCACTACGACATACCAGAAAGGCACGAGCTCGATCTCGGCGAGTGCCATTTCAACAGGCGAAGACGTCCTCGTACTCGGGACAACCAGCGGCACGACCATCACGGCCACGCAGGTCATCGTGCAACCAACTGGCGGCGGCGGATCTGCGACTTCCGCGGCGGCAGGGGTGATCCCCTTCCAGCGCGGGGCACCGACCACGTCAAAGCAGTCCGGCCAGATCCCGCCGAACTACACTCAGGGGTCGGGGACGATCGTCAGGGGAACGACAGCGAATAAGGCGACGGAAGCTGCGCTGGCCGCCTACCCGGGGGGCGTCGTCGACCGTGTAGTGCAGCTGAGCAACGGCGAGTACGAGGTCCACAACATCGGCGTCAACTGGCCGCACCACATCTTCGTCAACCAGGACTTCAAGGTCGTCGGCGCCGACTAGCCGCCACGGTAGAGCTCACCTTCTTGGTGTCCGGAGGAATGAGGCTGATGAGGCCGCGTCTCCATCCGCTGAGCGTCCGCCGACCGTCCGCCGACCGTCCGCTAGACATTCGCAGCCGAGGTCCTAGCGAGCCAGATTGCAGTTTCTGAATTCAGTTGGAGTTCGAAACTTGTCCGGTTGGGGTCGTTTCTCCTCGGACCTACGGTGCTCGCCGCTCAGAGGGCGTAGGCGCGCTGGAGGGTAGTGGAGGATGGACGAGCGGATCAACGTTGCTGGCATCGGCACCGAGGCGCCGCAAACAACAATGCTGAATTGCGGAGCTTCGTCGGCGGACGGCTAACACAACGACAGAGTGAACTTGTGGCGATCGCTCTGAGTCGCGTGGAGTGGGACCGAAGGGTCAGGCGCCCGCAGGTGCGGGCGCCTGTTCCCATTTCGCGATGTCGACACCCCTGACCAGCAGCCAGCCGCTCATCGCAACAATGGCGATGATCATGGGCACCTGGAGAAATGATGTCGAGAGATTCGGCAGCAGGATTAAGGCGAAGGTCCGGAGTGCGAAACCAATGCCACCCACGACCACGAGAATCCCCAACCACGCTGGCAGGTACCCAGACCGGAAGATCAAGTAGCCAAAGCAAATCGAGCCGACGCCATAGAACACGAGCGACATGCCCCCGCCGAGCCCATACACGTTCAACGAGAGCAGCACAAGGGAATTGAGCTGGTCGGCCGAGAACGACTTTAAATAGGCATCGCCTCCAAGCAGAAGCGAAGGAACGAAGTAGAACAGCTCGGCGAACGCGAACACCGCCGCCGCCATAACCTGGAACAAGGCGCCGAGCCCGGCCACCAAGAGATCAAGTCGCCTCAACAGGACGAAGAGCACGACTGCCAAAGCGACGTTGCAGCAGCCTTCGACGAGATAGCTCGCAAATCCAAAGCGAAACAGTGCGTCTGAGGCGATGATGTGATGGGCGGTAGCAGCGGCGTCGGTGGGCGCGACGAGCTGTGACGGTGCGAACCCCTCACCGAAGCCGCCTGCGATGAGCGACACGAGAAAGAGAATCCCCCCAATTCTCGCAATCTCGACTGCGGTCTGGCCATTCATGAGATGCGCACCGCGACCTTGGCCCGGGCGTGGCCGTGCTCGATGTACTGCAGTGCTTCGGGCACGCCGTCGAGGTCGTACCGCCGGTCGATGACCGGGACCACGCGCCCATCCTCGAGTACTTCGCTCAGGACGGTCATATCGGCTTTTTTGAGGCTGGCGATGAACAGCACGATAGCATTGTGAGTACCGATCGAGGTAACCCGGTTCCGCAGGAAATGTCCAAGCGCGCAGAAACTTCCGAATTTCAGGTGCTGAATGCCGGCCGCTCCGATCCCGATGAAGCGCGCATCGTGCTTCATGACACGTCGACAGCGTCGCAACGAATGCGTGAGGTGCGCGAAAAGTCCGTCGTGACCAAGACATCGCGCTGATTACCTAGTCTTCTTAGTGCCTAAATGCTGGTCCGAGATGGAAGGTAGGTATCCGCATGTCGTTCCCCGATGGGGAATGCGATTGCGAAGGGTTAGTGCGCAGGAGCCAGTTCCGTTGACTCGCTTTGGTGGCCAACCATTTTTCCCAGGAGAACCTAAATGGCCCGTGCATCCGTCGGTCGGCCTGCCGCTAACCTTCCTCTGCCAGATCGCTGTACCGTCCGGCGTGGCCGGAGACGGCAGCTGGCTCGTGCACATCTTTATTGACGTCAGTTTCCAAACCTGGGCCGATACGATGATCGTGCATCCTTCGGGTTGATCATCGACGCGAACAGAGGCGAGGCGAACTGGGCCGACCTATGCGCATGAGTGGCCGGAGTCGGAGCTGGATCGCGAACGATTTAATCATGGGCCGCAATTTGGCTTCGTCATTTCCGAGGTGGACCTAGTTCCAGGCGCGGATCCCGTTGGTTGGCCGGAGGAGGGCCACTGGGAGACGACGAACGACGACTGGAACAAAGTGGGTGGCACGGCCCTGACGTTGCAGGGCGGCGCGGACAGTTTCTGGCTGAAGGATGGAAATTTCTCGCCTCGTTCGGCGCCGACGAGGTGGGGCACGGCATGGGTGACGGTGGTCATTGCTGCGTCTGGATCCACCCAGATGGGCGCGGAGCTTTAGACGTGCAGGCCCATTGAGCGAGATCCTACCTGCCGTCCCCTCCTCTGGCCGTCAAACGTATTTGAGAAGAACCGGTGGTATTTGCGCCCCCGAGTCCGCTCGGGGTCGCCAACACTATCTGAGAGCCTCGGCATGAACCGAGGCATACCTCCTAGGCGATCAGGCGTCGGATGGAGTACTCAGGATTCGAGAACCAATGAAGCTTGTTCCACGACTGTGCCCAGGCGCTCGAAGATCGAGTGCGCCTCTTCCTTCGCGGCCAGTGCCGCGTCCCTGTGGCCAGCTTGCGCCTCGAGGCGCGCTAAGGTGACGAGAGAGCGCGCGACCTCGTTCTCAGCGCCGATCCGCCGCAGTTCGGTCAAGCCCTCGCGGAGCTTAACGGCCGGCAACTGACTGAGCTCGGCGCGAAGCCGGCGGCACTTTCCGGCGAACAACGGTGCCGGTCCACGCGTTGCGGCATCCTCGATTCGATCGAGCAAGGCGATCGCGTCATCTCGAGCACCCGCTGCAATCAGGTCTTCGACCAGCCCCGGCGAAAAGTAGAGCCAGCCGAGCAGGTGACGCACCCGTTCGAGCATAGCGATGAGCCCGACCTGGATCTGCAGACCCTGTTCCGGCTGCCCGGTATGGCAGAGAGCGCGCGCGATCATCAGCTGGGCAAAGCCTCGGAAGTAGTCCGTTGGAGCTGCTTCCATACTCGCCTGTCCTGATTCGAGCGCGCCCGCCCAGTCGCCCTGCTCGGCCTGAATATGGCTCTTCATCCAGTAATTGAAGGAAATGATCGTAATGTCTGATCGTTCTCGGCCGATCGCGATGCCGGCGTCGGCTTCAGCTAGGGCCGCCGTCCAGTCCCCTCGAGCGACGTGCAAAAGGCAGGCGCCGCCGTGCGAAACATCGATTGGAAACGACTCGTAAGACGATTCAAGAAGCTTGCGGGCCTTCTCTCGATGGGCTAGCGCCCGCTCATACTCACCGAGCAGCGTGATCGGCCAGACAAGAACCGCCTCGGCGAAGATCGCGTCACGAACATTGCCGGAGCGTACACAGAGCTCGAGGGCATGCTGCAGCGTTCTTTCTACCCGCTTGTAGTCGAAAAGCATCGCGAGTTCGCGGTGTCCGAGCTGCCCATAGAAGGCGCCGAGAAGGCTCTCATCTCCGAGCGATAGCACCATCGGCTCGTGGGCCGTCAGCAAGTCGTAATACTCCTGGTTGCGGAAGCGGAAGTGGTATTCCCTCGTCTGTTCGACGAACAGTTTTAGAAGTCTGCGCCGGTTGGCTTCCGTATCAGGGAGTTTTTCCAGGAGCTCCTTTGCTGCCCGGTAATACTCGTAGGCTTCGTCGAGTGCATTGCGCCGGTCCGCGATCCGGTTCGCTAGTAGCAGGTAGTGCACGGCTCGTTCGGTGTTGGCACTTCGCTGGTAATGGTGCGCGAGTAGCTCGGCGTGCTCTCCGGCGCGGTCGCCGTAGATATGTTCAAGTGCCTTTCCTACCGCTTCGTGCAATTTCTGCCGCTGGGCTTCGAGCAGCCCGTCGTAAGCCACCTCCTGGGTAAGCGCATGTTTGAACATGAAGGTGCGTTGCTCCGCATCCGGCTGCTCACGAACGAACTCCAGGCGCTTGAGCTCTTGAAGATGTGCCGCCGGCCCATCCTGCCCGTCCCAAACGGAGTCCATGACCTCGAGGGTGAACTCCCGTCCGATCACCGCGGCTAGCTGCAGGGCCCGCTTATGCCCCTCGCTGAGGCGGTCGATGCGCGCCGCCAGCACGTCATGCACACTGTGCGGCACGCTCGGCATCTCGTCTGCCACTTTGTCCAGCACCGACCGCGACAGTTCTTCCAGGAAGAAGGGGTTGCCTTCGCCACGCGCCACGATCTGGGAAACGGATTGGCCGTCAGTGCCGAGGATGGTTCGGACAATGTGCTCGCTTGCCGTCGCATCCAATGGGTAAAGTACCTCCTGCCTGGCGAACGACTTGTCCGACCAGGGTGGTTTGTAGCCCGGGCGAAAGGTGCCGACGAGCAGGATTGGCGTCGTTTCAATTTCCTCACTGAACAGAGCCAGGAACTCGCCCGTGGTGGGGTCCACCCAGTGAAGGTCCTCGATAACGAGGACGAGCGGACGCCGTTTCGCGGTCGCAACAAGGAGATCGCGCATGGCTCGGAATGTCTGCCCTTTGATGGTTGGCCGGTCGAGGTCCTTCAGCTCCGATTGGCGCAGCGGCACATTCAGCCCGTTGAGCAGAAACGGAATGTAATGCTGGTCGAGACCGAATAGCGCAAGGGAGCTGCGGAGCTTAGCCTCGACAGTATCGTCGTCATCGGTAACCCCCAGGTCGCAGATCCGTCGAACGATTTCGAGGAGCGGCAGATATGCAAAGCGGCTGCCGAAGGAAAGGCACCGACCTTCCAGGATCGTCGCGTTGGCGGCGGCCTCCCTTGCAAACTCCAGCACGACCCGAGACTTTCCAAGTCCTGGCTCGCCGACGAGACCGACAATCTGACCGCCCGCCGCGGATGCCATGCGTAGCGCTTCTTGGAGGACGGCAATCTCCCGGTCGCGACCGACAAAGGGCGATAGCGCCAGCTCAGGCAGTTCCAGCGGTGAAGTCCTCGGACCGATCCCGATAACCCTGACGGGCTGGACGCTGCGCTCCTTGACCCGAACCTCGGGCGCCGCCGCGACGGTGATGTAGCCGCGCACGCTGTGAGCGGTCGCGTTGCTCATCAAGATCTGCCGCGGCTCGGCCGCTGCCTGCAGGCGCGCGGCGAGGACGATAGTTTCGCCGAACGCGGAGTAGTCGACCCAGAGATCGTCGCCGATTGGGCCCACGACCACGCCGCCGCTATTGATGCCTATCCGAACATCGACCTCGGCCCGATCGCGGATCTCGATGGCCGCGAGCGCAGCCCTGCGTGCGTGGTCCTCGTGCGCGATCGGCGCTCCGAACAGCGCCATGAAGCCGTCGCCCATGAACTGGTTGACGGTGCCCTCGTAGCGGTGGACGGCGTCGAGGCCAACCTTAAAGAATCGGTTGACCAGCGCGTGAAAGCCCTCGGCGCCGAGCTTGGCAGCCAGCGCGCTCGACTTGACGATGTCACAGAAGAGCACGGTCACCTGCTTTCGCTCGGCCTCCATCGAGGTCCGAGCTGCGATGATGCGCTCCTTTAAGTGGGCGGGTGTGTAGGCGGCAGGCGTGGCCGCTGCAACGGGCCGCCCGCACTGGAGACAGAACTTTGCGTCAGCCGGTAGTCCCGCTCCACAATTGGCGCAGGCCACGCTGATTCCCGCGCCGCACAGCAGGCAGAAGCGGGCGTTGGCCGGATTCAGCTGGTCGCATCGAGGACACTGCACCTCAGAACCGAACCTTGATTCCCCCTGCTGACCGCCCCGACGAGGCAGTCAAACCGAGCCTCCTCCTCTCGGTTGGAGTGCTACTCCATTTCGGCGCGTTTGTCAACTGAGAGGCGTCCTGATGTGGACGTTCAGCGAAAGTGACCGCTCCTAACTGTTCAGCGATTCTGTCCTCCCATGAAGGAGGGCGGCGCAGGCTGATGGTGTTGAATCAGATGGGATTGGGCTTGCTCTCAAGCGAACAGGCCGCCTACTTTAGTGTGCGGCTATATCAAACGTATGTGAGCAAGACTGGTGGTATTTGCGCCCCCGAATCCGCTCGGGGTCGTTCTATCAGTTCTTATTAGCGCAGTGGCCTACGTAGTCACCACGGCGATCGCCCGTCGCAACCACGCAGCCGGATCATCACGGTGGTAAATCTGCTCGGATTCCTCGATACCATCGAGGAATCTCCTATAGATGAGCGCCAGGCGAAGGGCTGCGATGGGTCGGATCAACTCGGCGGCACGCGAGACGTCGGCGGACGGATAGGCGTCCTTCCAAGCGGCAATCCACGCGGCACGAACGCGATCAAGCCGCTCGGGCGGCACCCATCTTAGGAATGACGTCATGTCGAGGAGCGGGTGACCGATGCCGCTGTCCCCCCAATCGAGCAGCACAAGCTTGCGGCCGTCGAAGCGGTGGTTGGCCGGATGGAAGTCGCCATGGACGAGCGTGTCCTCAAGACCGCTTGCGTAGAGCGCGTCCAGCCTTGCCGGGATGCTGGTGAGGAGCCGGTCCAGGCCGACCTGCTCGGCGGGATTGAGCTCCGCTCGGACATCGTCGCGAGCCGCCAGGTGCGACACATCCCGCAGCAACGTTGCCCCGGTCCAGTCGGGAGCATCGGCGGCGAGGATGGCGTCGCGACGTGACCTCATCCGGCGCTGAAGGTGCACGAGTGACTCGACCATGCGGACCGTCAGCTGCTCATCGGGAAAGTACTGATCCTCCCCGGGCACGTCGTCGAGAAGAACCAAACCAGCCCGTGCATCGGCCACCAGCACAGCGGGCACACTGGCCCCTGCGTCATGGACCAGCCTGAGGATGGAGCCCTCATGCCGGAGAAAGGGCGGGACGTGCTTCAGCCATATGATCCCTCGGTCGCTTGGCAGCCGGAGCAGCAACGAGAGGTTCCAGCTGCGCACCTGAGCCGCCGGGCCCGTCCGCCGCCACCCGAGCTTGCCCAGCTCGCGATCGGCCCAGCCGATATCTGCCGCCACGCCTCCGAGCCGAGCCCAGGGCATGCGACGTGGATCGGTATCTGCACCGAGAACGAGGTGGTCACAATGCGCGAGCGGCAGTCTCGGCGGAAGCTCTCCGATCAGCTCAACCGCATAGGTGACTTCGGCACCGGACTCAAAGGGGGTCGTCGACGCGCTGACCAGACGCAGCACAATGCCGTCGAGGCCGAAGCGTTCCCGCAGGGCCGCCAGGAGGTCGGTGGTTCCCATCCACCAGGGTTCGGCGAGGTCGATGGCGGGGAGGCAGCCGAGCGCCCGCCCATCGCTTCGCAGCAGAACCGCGCGCGCACGCCTCCCCTCGGGCTTACGCTTGTTGGCTGCCGTCTGCGACATGGCCATGGTCAAGGTTTCATCATGCAACGTTGTGCCGAAGGTGACGGTCTCCAGCTCACTCCATGCAGGGCGGCTCCCATAGGCATCGCCTATCACGTATTTGCCAAGCACCAGTGGTATTTGCGCCCCCGAATCCGCTCGGGGTCGCCACGCGACCGCACGGTCGTACCCGCTGGCTGGGCGCTTCTCCACCGCCAGGCTCTGACCGGCTGTCACGGCCACCGCCGCGCGGATCAAGTGGATGATGACCCCCATGACCGAGGTCGCCATCAGGATTGCCGCCACGGTCACGACCTGCCTGCGGAGCGTGATCGACGAGGCGTGGACCAGCATGCCCGAGATGATCAGCAGCGCCCCGGTCACCGCCCAGGCGACGATCCATCCGCCGAAGGCCACGGTCTCCAGCGAGCCGTTCTCGATCAGCGAGAAGACGAACCCCTCGTCCGTCGACGGTTGACTTCGCAGGCCAACCATCGCGCGCAGGACGCGGCGAACCACTATGTCTTCATTTCAACACGCGGGCGCCGGTGCGGGTCCGGGCTGCGGACCGGGCGCCGGGCCCGGCGGTGGCTGCGGTGTCGGTTGCGGGGACGGTGCCGGGTTGCTCTGGCTCTGTTCGGTGGCCTTGTGCAGCGCCCAGAGGAGAGCCCCAATCGCGTCGAGGGCTTTGGAGATGACCGTAGAGCGGATCTCCTTGACCTTCGCCAGTTGCCAGGCCAGCCGCGCCATCCCTCCGATGTCGTATTCGGCCAGGAGCGAGAACGTCGCCGTTCGGATGTAAACGATCACGCTCACGCCCTCCCGGGCGGCGGCCACGGCCTCCTTGGCCTTGGCCGCCAATTTGAAGAAGAGCGCGGCGCTGCCCGCAATGCCCGCCGCGATCGCGATCGCGGCCTCCCACCAATTCCCCGACGCGGCATCGTTGATGGCCTGCACGACGCTCATCGCGGTGCTGAGGAGGTCAAAGAAAACCGAGAGCCCAAAGAGCGGCGGGATCAAGCCAAAGACCAGGCTCGCAACACTGGCAAGCAGGCCAATCGGCGTTGCCCAATTGCTCAGGAAGTTCCAGATGTCGTGCAGCTGATCGAGGCCACTTGGATCCACGAAATTGGTGGGGTTGCCGGCCGTATACCCGTAGGGACGTCCGGTCGCCCAGGTGATCGGATCTTTGCTGACGAATTGACCGGTCAGCGGGTCGTAGTAGCGCGCCTGCAGGTACTGGAAGCCCGTTTCAGCATCCGTATATTGGCCCGCAAATCCGATGGCCGTCCCGACGTTGCCGGTCAGGGCCGTCAGGTTGCCGTAGGGGTCGTAGCCATAGGTGGCCACGGTCGAGCCGCTTCCGTCGGTCAGGAATCGGGTACTGCCCAGCTGATCCTGATGCAGGTAGCTGAGGAGTTGCAGCGTCTGCGCGAATTCGGCCGCGTCGGCGGCGTCGAGGATCACTCGGGGGCATGGGGCGACCGCACGATGCCGACGAACACGAGCATGAAACCCCGCGAGCGCAGCACAGGCGCCGAGGATGGAGATGACGACGTCTTTGGGCTCGGCCACACCCGCCCAGAAGAAAGAGAGGCCCGAGTTTCCCCGGGCCTCTTCGTCGGGGCTCACGCCCGTCTCCCAGCCTTGGTTTCGCTAGGCAGCCCTTCCGAATTAGGCGTCCTCACTGGTGCCGGTTCTCCCACCGAAGCAGAGGGTGTTTCGCACTAGCCGCTCGTCTTCGACGCCGGCCCCTGGAGGAGGAGCGCCGCATGCGACAGGGCCGGGAGACGTCTCCTGGCCCATGAACGCTGGTGGCTAGAAGCTCAACTGGCGGCTGCTGACGGCCTTCTCCATAGTCGCGAAGAACCCGTCCAGGTCCTCGGCGCTAACAAAGCACCCCTGAAGTCTGCGTATCTCTCCATGTTCCAGAAGCTGTATGTCCCCTTGCCCAAAGAGGGCTTCCGCGCCGTTTCTGTCCAGAATGACCCGGCTGTCTGTCTGCGACGGCATCGGAAAGAGATGCGCGTGGGCATGTTCGCCTTCAGGGCGCCCGTTACGAATTCTATTGACGGTCGCTGCGTTGCGATAACCAAAATGGGCGGTACCGCGTGCAACCCGGCGTCAGGATTGCGGCGCCCTTGCGACTTAGCAGGGGCGGAGCAGTCACCAGCCTATATATGGACCAGCTTGATGTTCAGGATCGTTGTGCTGCCGGCCGTCACGATGCAGCCGGAGTTGATGGATGCGTAGTTTGTGGCGGAGGCAGAGACCCTCTTGTTGCCGGCGGACAGGTCGGTGAAGCTGTAATTCCCATTCGCATCGGTATACACGGTGATTCCCGGTTGATTGATGTACAGGCTCACCCCGGCGATCGGAAGCCCGGTGGCGCTATCGGTGACCGTCCCCTGGACGCTTCCGGCCTGAGCGGATGGCACCAGCCAGATGCTCGCGCTCATCTTGCTGCCCGCCCTTATGTTGATGCTCTGGCTCTGGCTAGGGTAGCCGCTGGCGCTCACCGCCAGGGTGTAGGTCCCGGCCGGGACGGACTCGGTGAATGAGCCGTTTGAGTCGGTTGTCGTGATGGGACCGCCCGGCCTCAGGGTCAGCGTGGCCCCGGGGATGCCGCCGTTCGTGCTCCAGTCGATCACCCGCCCCGTGAACGTGCCGCTGCTGGTCGGAATCGGGGTAGCGGTCGCGGTTGGCATTGCAGTCGGTGTTGCAGTCGGGCTTGCGGTGGCGCTTGCCGTCGGGCTCGGCGTGGCGATCACGCTTGCCGTTGCGGTCGGCGTAGCCGTGGAGTTGGGCGTGGAAGATGCGCTCGGAGTCGCGCTCGATGACGGCGACGCCGTCGGTATGGGAGAGCTCACAGCCGTCGACGGCGACGGGGAGAAAGCCGGGCGGCCCGTCGATGTACCACCTGAGGGCGCCGCTGCCGTCACTTGCCCATTTGGTGTCGCATCCCCATACCAAACCCATGAGACCCCGGACCGACCACTCAGGGCGTCCCGATAGGCATCCGAGTAGATCTGATCCGACAACGGAGCTATGCCCAGCATCTGTAGCGGGTCCTGGCGGTAGTCGGCGAGCTGAAGACCATCCACGCTTGTGGACATGACATGCAACGGTGGAATCCCCGAGGCGACCTGCGCCGCCAGCCAGAAGAAAGGCATTAACAGAGCTGGCACAGCGAGCCGGCGGAGCCGTGACTGGAGACTCATGCGCTTCGCTCCAACCATTCGAGGTCGACCGTGGGTTGGCCGGAGGAGGGCTTCTCCATCAGCAGCACGCGAACCGCCGATGCACACTTCATTAGCGCTTCGAACGCCGCGGGCTCGAACTGGGTGCCCGCCCGATTCTGGATCTCCGCCAACGCGTCCTCGAAAGGCAGCCCTTTACGGTAGGGACGGTCCGAGGTCATCGCGTCGAGCGCGTCGGCGACGCTCAGGATCCGGATGTGCGTCGGAATCGCGGCACCCTTGAGTCCGGCGGGGAAGCCCTTTCCGTCCCAGCGCTCGTGGTGGTGTAAGACGCCCAGAAGGCTGGGCTTCAGGTAGTTCAGTCCGGAAAGCATCTTGTAGCCGATCAATGGATGCTGCTTCATGCTGTCCCATTCGTCATCGGTCAGCGGGCCGGACTTGTGAAGCACCCGGTCCTCGATGCCGATCTTGCCGATGTCGTGCAGCAGGGCCGCGCGCCGTAGCGTCTTCCGGCTTTCCGCGTCAATCCCCATCGCCTGGGCAATCTCCAGGCTGATGGCCGCGACCCGCCTGGAATGGCCGAACGTCGACGGGTCGCGGGCGTCGATCGCCCGCGCCAGTGACTCGATGCTTGCGAAGTAGCTCTCCTCCAGCTCCGTCGTCTTCTGCTCGAGGCTCGCCGCCATCGCGTTAAAGGACTCCGCCAGGGCGCCGATCTCGTCGGTTGTCTCGATGGGGGCCCGATGGCTCAGGTCGCCTGCAGACACCGCCGCGGTCGAGCGCACCAAGTGTTCGACTGGCCGCGTGATGCGCCGTGCCACCAGGGTTCCAAAGAGCAAGGTCATGAGGGCGGCGGCCGCAAAGACGAGCACCATCAACATCCGGATCTGCGCCACCGACGCCTCGACCGCATCAGCTCGCAGCACGGCGGCGAGATAGCCGATCGAGCTGCTGCGAAGCCGCCAGTTGCCGACCAGGAACTCGTATGGATGGTCGTCGATCGTCAGGCTGATCCGCACCGGGCTTTGGGCCAGCTGCACGAGGACGCTCGGCATCAGGGAGGGCGCGCCCTTCAACGAAGACAGGAGAACATGACCGGTCGGGTCATAAAAGACGAGCTCGCTGGCGCGTGAGTCGCGGATGTTGTCGGCGATCTCGACCATCGATTCGCCGACCAGAACCGCGCCGACCACCGTCTTGGGATCTGAGCGAACAGGCCCAATCCAGTAGAGCATCGTGGCGGCCGACTCAGTCCGCGGAAAGACGTACTTGTCGCCCTGGGCGTCCACGTCCCCGTTTAGCACGCTACGAACCGGCGCCAGGTCGCCGAGCGGCTGGAGTTGCTGAGTGGTGCCTGCCGGTGTGAGCGTAAGCACCTCCTTGCCGGTTGCGTCGAGGACGCGAACGGTAAGCTGCGCCGGCGTCGCGTTGGCCTGGATCGGACGCAGGAGGCGGGTCAGTGAGGCGGTGTCGTTGGCGGCAAGCGCGGGGGCGACGCCCTGGGTGTCGATTGCAGCCCGCAACTGGGCCAGGCGTTCAGCCTCCAGCACGGCGAGGTGATCGTTGCTCAGGAGGCTGGCCCGCAGCAGGCTGCCTTCGAAGGCCGAGACAGTCGCGGTGGTAGCCCGCGAGGTGATGAGTGCCGTGCCGACCATGCCCAGGAAGGCGAGCAGCACGACGAAGGGCAGAACGATCTTTTGCCGAATGCTCGATCGCCGGCGGCCGGCTTGTGCCATGACAGTTACCATGGTCTCCGAGTTCGGTTACGGAACGTATTCCGTAACATCCTCGTTCGCTTGGCCGTGTTTCCCCTGGCACCTCAATAGACATGCCCGATGATTGGGTGGATCCGCTGCCCGACACCGCCACCGACGAAGTGGCGGTGCCAGCAGCATCTGTCGGAGTTCCATCGACGGCGTAACCGTATTAATCAAGAACGAAGCGTCGGTCTGGGGGTCCGTTCCTGCACTCCCGCTCAAGGGCTCGTGAACCTCGAAGTGCAACTCGGCAATGTCTTGGATCGGCGTAGGCCCACCGGAACGGCTTGGCGGTCTTGTTGTAGTGTTTGATGTATCGCATCAGCCACCGCTGGCGGCCCTACAGAAAGGGATGCCACCGGTGAAGGGTTTCGTGGACAAGATTCCGAAGCACGACCGAGACCGAGTCAGGCGAGACCTGCTCGACTACTGTCACCGGATGCGCTGGCGATGGTCAGGTTGGTCGAGACTTTGGAAGGCCTGGCCCGAGTCGCTTCATGATGCGGCCGACTCGGGCTAACAAGCCCGATGGCTACCTTCTCGGCTCGTACCGCATCGCCACTGCCCCCGAGCCGAACTCCAGCCGGCTCACCAGCTTCAAGTCGACATGCTTCGATAGCCCCGCGAACAACGTCGGCCCGTGGCCCGCGAGCCTGGGATGCACCACGAACTCGTACTCATCGATCAATCCCAGCTCCGTCAACGCCAGTGGGAGCTTCACACCTCCCACGAACAGTCCCTTGCCCGACTCCCGCTTGAGTTGCTGAACGGCCTTGCCCAGATCCCCGCGCACGAGTTCCGCGTTCCAATCGACC
>DASZZN010000021.1 GCA_035544955.1 Candidatus Dormiibacterota bacterium | reverse complement strand
TGTAGTTCCCATCAGCCTTGTTGACAAGAACTGAGGTGGGAGCCTGGCCGCCGAGCGCGGTGTGGGGTCGGTAGCGATTGTAGAAGCGCACCCAGCGGGGCAGCTGCCGCTGACGTTCCTGGTTGCTCCCATAGAAGCGAGCGTAGGCCCATTCCTGCAGCAGGGTGCGGATGAAGCGCTCGGCTTTGCCGTTCGTCTGCGGCCGATACGGGCGGGTGACCAGGTGGCGGGCCTGGAGGCGGGTAATGGCTTCTCGGAACTCGCCCGACACGGTGTAGGCGAAGGCGCGATCGGTCAGCACGCGCTCAATGCGGACCCCCTGCTCGGCGAAGAAGCTCGCCGCCTGGAGCAGAAAGCGGGCCGCGGTCGGGCCCGTTTCGTCCGCCGCCAGCTGGACAAAGGCGACGCGCGAGCAGTCGTCCACGGCCACGTGCAGATAGTCGTACCCGCGACCCTCTTTCTGCCGACTGCCGCGGGCCCCGCCGCGACCCAGGAATCGATGGCCACCACCCGCCGGGATCTGACCCAGCTTCTTGGAGTCGAGGTGCAGCAATTCGCCGGGACGTTCCCGCACGTAGCGGATCGGAATGCCGGTGGGGCGGTCAGCATCCGCCAACCGCGAGACGCCATGCCGACGCAAGACGCCATAGACGGTCGAGCGCGGCAACCGCAACCGTGGACCAAGGCGATGCGGCCCTTGGCGCCAGCGCCGGCGAGCCTGCAGAATCCGGGCCACCGTCGGCTCGGCCAGCGCGTGCGGACAATGGTGCGGCCGCGAGGGCCGGTCCACCAAACCCGGCTCGCCCAACTCCCGATAACGGCGCAGCCATTTGTACACGGTGGCCCGCGACACGCCAACGGCCTCAGCCGCGCTGGCCGGCGACCAGCACAGTTCCCTCACGCGCTGGACCAGCAACAGTCTTCCAAAGGGGGTGAGTCGCGGCCTATGCTGCATCTGAGCCTCCTCTCGGTCTGGTTGTTGTTCACACCCCAAACCGTGCAAGGAGGCTCTTCAGTTGTCAACAAGGTCCGTGGGAACTACAACTAGGCGGCCGCCACTCCCCGCCAGTACTGACCATCCCAGAGGAGCGCGTAGAGGAGGTCGAGTAGCCGTCGCATCCGCACTCGCTCCCCAATCAAGGCCAGACGTTCGACCAGGTCGACACTGATTGCGGTGCGAAGCGCGACGGCGCGCCAACCGACCCCGGCGATCCGCTTCAGCGGCCGCCGCGGCAGCCCGATGCGAACCTCCGGCGCAATCTCGGGATGAACGCGCACCAGGAGGGCGTCCGCCTGCCCAGCTCGAAATGCCTGCTGACCATAGGCGCGCGGACCTCGATGAAAGTGGTGCTCCGCCCGCGCGCCCGGGACGAAGCGAATCCGCCAGCCCGCGGCGAGAGCGCGGAACGCCAGCTCGTAGTCTTCGGCCAGCCAGAAGCTCGGATCAAAGCCGCCAAAGGCCGCGAATTCTTCTCGGTTGACGGCGAAATTGCCACAGAAGAAATCGGTGAAGCGGGGCTCATAGCCCGGCCTCCGGATCACGTCGATCCTGCTCTGGTACCAGGCCGCGTTGCGGCGATCCAGATGGGTCGTGATGCTGCCTGGCGCATGCGGGCAGTAGCCCATGTGCAAGAGCTTCGACTCCCCCGGGCGATAGTCGTCGAGGAGAGCTTTCACCCATCCCTGGTCGGGGATGATGTCATCGTCCAGGAAGCACACGAGAGAGCCCGTGGCGGCGGCGAGCCCCGCGTTTCGGGCTGCAGCCGGGCCTGACGCAGCTTGTTCGATCACCCGGTCAGCACCTCCCTCGCGTGCGACCTGAGCGGAGCCGTCGGTGCACCCGTCGCAGACGACGATCCATTCCGTTGACGTCCGCGGATAGCTCTGGACCGAAAGGGCGTCGAGATGCCGTTTTAGCATCGGCGCTCGGTTGTGGGTCGGGACAACGATTGAGACCTCAGGCATTTCTTGAAGTGGGCAGGCTCCGCCGTTTCGAACACTTGCGTGCTCGAAAACGCGATCCCTCGGGATGCGAGAGTGGCTAGCCGGTCGCCTTCAGGATCGCCGGGTCGACCTCGACCGCCGGCGGGCGCCCGAGGATGTGGACCAGGATCTGCACCCGTGCAGGTGCGTCCAGGTTCCGCTTAAAGATGGCGTCCACCATCCGCAGCGGGCCGCTTTGGATGACGACCGATTGGCCGTGTCGGAAGGTGGGGCGAGCGGGGGTCAGCGAGCGCTCCGCCAGGCGCTGGCGGACGTGATCGACGATGGCGTCATCCACCGTTCCAGGCGCGCCGTCCTCCTGAAGCATCCGGCGGACGCCGGGCGCCCAGCGGATCAGGTCCCAGCGGGTGAAGCCGTCTTCCAGCTTGAAGAAGACGTAACCGGGAAAGACCCAGCGGTGGTGCCGGTCGCGGACGCTACCGGGCTTGGTGCGCGGCGGCACCGGGAACTGAGGGGCGTACGCCTCGATCGCATGCAGGCCCAGGAATTTGCAGACCTGCGGCTCGCCGTTGGGCGCAGCGTGAAGGACATTCCACATCGGAGACCTCGCACGTTAGGGACCGCGAAACACGGGAGGGTAAGAGGAGGCCTTGTTGCTGGTTACAGATCGTTGACGTGCGGCGCCATCCTACAATCTCCTCGATGGCCGCTCTCTGCAACGGTGAGTGCAAAAAGTGACCGCGGCCAGTACTCGACCGTGAAAGCAGGCTTGCGACTACCTCAACGGTCGGTTACTAGCCTTTAACCTTACTAATACAAACTAATACAACTAGCGCGACGCGGCGGCGTGCGGTTGGGGCATCTCGAACTTGTACCCGAAGCCACGAAGCGCCTGGATGTACTCCCGCCCATCGAGATACGGCTGGAGCTTCTTCCGCAGCCGCTGGACATACACGTCAACCGTCTTCGGCATCCCGGCGAAGTGGTCCCAAGCCAGCTCCGTCAGCTGATCACGGCTGAGAACCCGGCCGGCATTCTCCATCAGCGCGTAGAGCAGCGAGAACTCCCGTTGGGTCAACGGAATCCGGTGACCGCTAACCAGAACCTGAGCCTGCTGAAGATTGAGTGAGATCTCGCCGATCGAGAGGTTCTCGTCCACCCAGCGGCCGCCACGGTTGAGGTTGGACCGACGCAGCAGGACGGTCACCCGCGCCAGCAGGTAGCGCGGTGAGAACGGCTTGACCACGTAGTCGTCGGCCGCCGCCAGGAGCGTGCGCACGATCTGGTCCTCTTCTTTGCGCTCGGAGAGGACCAGCAGGGGGGTGTAGGGATTGAGCTGACGCATCTGCTGGCAGATCCGGACGCCGTCGTGGCGGGGCAGCACCGGTTCCACGACCACCAGGTCGATCAACTGGGACTGGAGCAGGTCGAGGGCCGTTTCCGGCTCAGCAGTCGCGTGGACTTTGTGGCCTTCCTGCCGGAGCAGGTGGCTCAGCACCTCGAGCTGGAGGGTATCCTTGTCAACCGCCAGGATCGTTGCCACTGGCTGCCCCCGCAGTTGTACCCCGCCGGCCTGCGGCGGCAGCGCCGGCTATGTAAGCGCAGTTATTGACCGTGAGGTACAAGTTGCCCCAATTCCCCTAGGAAACGTCGGCCCCTCTTCTAAAGCCTTATCGCGCATCCTGACAGGTCCACATCGCCTATGTCAACAGGGAAGGCTTAAGGCTCATTTAGATATGGTGAAGAATGCCCGATTGGACTAGCCCCAAGTGGTAGTCGGATCGTGTCACGTTCCAGGCAGTCTGGGTTTGCCCTTTCGGGCAGGAATTCCCAGTCGCTTTGAGTTCGGACGGACCTTCGATAGCCATCCAGAGTTCAGCTTTGAGTCGCCGCAATCCACGTTTTAGCGCGAGTTCGCCGGTCCGTCCATACTGACTAGGCAAGAACCGAACGGCCCTGCCGGTCATCGGGGCCTATTTCAGGATGACCGCCATCCGGTTGAAGTCAGCCCAGGAGATCTCGAACGTGCTCCGGCTCACCCAGTACTGGGTTCCATGCCAGGGATCATTCACCCGGACATCGGTCAACGTCAACCCGGTGAGGACGACCGTGTGCTCGTCCAGCGAGTACTGGATACTGCGCCCATCCCAGGCGGTCCAGCTGTGAATCGCGGGGCGGAACCAGCCGACCTCGGTCCAGGCGATGACCGGCTGCCCGCTGAGCACCGCCTGGTAAACGCTCGACGCGGATAGCCCCTCGCCGCCGGTGGCCCCCGGCGCGCCATGAGACTGGGCGATCGACAGGTTCGGACATCGAGGTGCTTGCCGCCGTGGAAGCCACCGCCAAAGCGGCCGCAGTTCACATGGCCGGCGGTGGCCGCGTGGCCTCCGTCCTGGATCGTGATCAACGGCCGGTTGGTCGAGTCCTGGCGTGTCGATGACGACCCTCCGGGCGATGACGACCCTCCGGGTAAAGCCGACGACCCCAGATTTCCCGTGCTTCCAGCCGGCCTGGCAGCGACCTCGCTTCCGCTACCGGCCGATAAGACGGACGGCAAGTTCAGGTGGGCGGCCGGAGCCAGCGATCGAAGGTCGGTGGCGGCCGTCGCGGCATGATGAACGCGAAGGCAAGACGGAGCGTCGTAAGCACCACAGGGAGAAGCAGCAGCTTCTTCACCGAATAGATCCCTCCCTTCCTACCGCTTACGTTATCGCCTAACTGTGGACCCCGAGTCTAGCGAAACGGTCCGTGTCAATGGCGTGCGCCTTCGGGCAACTGATTCTGCCCGAAAGTCGTCGCCGAGTTAGCTGGGCCCGATAACAGGCCGACTGGTCCCTTTTCTTGTAGGATGCCACTCACGCTCGCGGCAGGCCTCGAGGAGGTATCGGACTGAAGACAAATCATCGATTCGCGCCGGCTCGCCGCTCCTGGATGATCGCTGCCACCGTGCTCGCGGGCATCGGCGCGCTGGCGAGCCCATGGTCGGCGGAGGCGGCGATGACGTTCACCGCCCAGGCCACCAACTGGCGGATCCTCTCGGTCCCGCAGTATCACCAGCAGCACGGGCTCAGCTGCGAAGCGGCCGCCTTGCGAATGACCCTGGGCGCGTACGGCATCAATGTCGCGGAGGACACCTTGCTGAGTCAGATCGGAGCCGATCGGCGGGCGCCGACCTCGGATTCATCTGGCTTTCATTGGGGCGATCCGTATGCGAGCTTTGTAGGGAACGTCGACGGCAGCGAGCGTGGGCTGACCGGCTACGGGGTGTACTACGCGCCGATCGCCCGAGTGGCCCAGGCCGATGGCGCCACGGTCGCCCAGGCCGGCGAAGGGATTGCGCCATCGAGCATCTACCAGGCCGTGCTGGCCGGTCAACCGGTCATCGCCTGGATCTCCTTCGACTGGATCTATCACCGCGTCACCCATTACGTCGCCTTCGACGGACGAACGGTCCAGTTCGGGAGTCCGTATGAGCATGCCGCCGTGGTTCGGGGTGTGACCAATGGCTTCGTCCTCGTCAACAATCCCTGGTTCGGGACGCAGTGGATTAGCAAGTCGACCTTCGAGTCGTCCTACGCGACCTTCAACAACATGGCGGTGATCATGGGCGGCAATGCAGTCGGCCCCGGCATGAGCACCGCGTCGTCGACCTTCCAGGGCCCAACGCCGGTTCCGCAAGACACCTATCAGCCGCTCAACCCGGCTCGCATCCTCGACACCCGCGACGGCACCGGCGGCGTTCCGCCGCGCCCGATCGGGCCCGGGGGAACTCTCAATCTGGCGGTGCTGGGGCGTGGCGGCGTCCCCTCCAGCGGCGCTGACTCTGTGGTGCTCAACGTCACCGCGACCAACACGACCGCACCCAGCTACCTGACCGTCTACCCGGCGGGAAGTAGTCGGCCCGGAACATCGAATCTGAATTGGACGGCTGGGGTCACCCTGGCGAACCTGGTGACGGTGCCCATCGGGGCCAACGGCGTAGTCAGCCTCTTCAATGGCGGCGGGCAGACCGACGTGGTGGTCGATGTCGAAGGCTGGTATGGCCCGAGTGCGTCCCCGACCAACGCCGGGCTCTTCAATGCGCTGCCGCCCGCCCGGCTGCTCGACACCCGAAGTAACGGCGGGCCGGTCGGCCAGCGGCAGATCCGCAATCTCCAGGTGACCGGGCGGGGCGGCGTGCCGCCGGCCGGTGTCGCCGCGGTGGCGCTGAACGTGACGGCGACCAACGCCAGCTCGGCGAGCAATCTGTCGATATTTCCCGCCGGATCCGCGCTGCCGGCGACCTCGAACCTCAATTTCCAGGCCGGCCAGTCATTGCCGAACCGGGTCATCGTCCCGGTCGGTTCCGGTGGCCAGATCGGAATCTTCAACGCTTACGGCCGGGTCGACGTCGTGGTGGACGTCAACGGATGGTTCACCGACGCGAACAGCGCCGCCGGTGGCAGCCGCTTCGTGGCGATCCCGCCGCAGCGGATCCTCGACACGCGGTCCGGTTTCGGGCCGATACGGGATGCCGGCGTGGCGACTGTCCAGTTCGTGGACACCGCCGCGATCGGGGTCACGGCGATTGTCGCCAACGTCACCTCGGTCGGTGCGGCGGCGCCCAGCTACCTGACGGTGTGGCCCGATGGGACGCCACAGCCGCTGGCCTCCGACCTGAACTTCACGACCGGGCAGACGATCCCCAACCTGGTCGTCACCAAGCTGGGTCCCACCGGGTTCGACGTCTACAATGCCGCGGGCTACGCCGACGTCGTCATCGACCTAAACGGCTACTACGGCCCCGTCGGCCACTAGCGCTAGCGCGTTTGCAGGCCCGATCCCACCGGATGCACCTGGAAATAATTGGCGCAAACAGTCATCGTGCCGGGATTTGGGTTGGCGGAGATCGTCGCCGAGTCGTAGGCACCCGGAGGCGTGATCTTGAGGCTGGCCGGATGCTGTGCCGGAGTGGTCCCGCACGGATCGTTCCCACCATAGGTCAGCTCAAGGAAGGTCGAGCCGCCAGCTGAGATCTCGACGCGGTGCGGCGCGGCATAGGTGCCGAAGAACGAGTCGGTGCTCCACTGCGCATCCCCGAGGTTATGGCCGCTGGAGTCGACCATCTCCACTCCCGGGTATCCCCCCAGGTAGCAGGTGGACCCAGATCGATTGACCATCGTGACCACCGTCCGCTCGTTGCCCGTGGCGCCCTGGGTCACCCCGCGGCTCATCTGCAGCCATCCGGTCGCGCAGCGGCTCATCGATGTCCCTGCCGGCGTCGATTGGTCAGTGGCGCTGGGTACGGCGCTAATAGCCGGCTGTTGAGTCGGGCTGGATATGGCGCTCGCCGTCGGCGAGCTGGCCGGGAATCCCGCGGTTCCCGGGCTGCAGGCGGCCAGCAGGCTCGCCGCCATCAGCGTTGCTGGACCCGCGACGATCACGACGAGTCGCCGGGAGCGCATATCCACACCAATAGAAACGCGTATTCGGAGCGATAGTTACATCCCACCGATTGGTAGGACAAAAAGTAGTATTATTCGAGCGTGGCAACTTCGCCTGGAAGCCGGCGGCGCGCGAAGGTCAGCATTACTGTCGACCCAGCGCTGCTCAACGCGGTCGACCGTTATGTCCAACGTCACGCCGACATGGACCGCAGTAAGGTCATGGAGTCTGCCCTGCAGAACTGGTACCGGGTTCGTCAGGACGAGGCGATGATCGAGCAGTTCAGCTCCCCGGAACCGACCGAGGAAAGCGAGCGGCGAGACTGGCGTCAGATTCGACGCGCCGCGGTTAACAGGACGCTGAAGCGCCCTGCCCGCTAAGGACTTCGGTCGGACACCACGACGGGGCGAGCTGTGGATGGCTTACACGCGTGGTCAGCCTGATGATCCGCACCAACCGCGCCCGGCGCTCGTAATCTCTGAAGACAGGCGCAATAGCCTGCGCGACGACCTGATCGTCGTCCCGATCTTCTCGGCGGGGCGGTTGGGGCCAACGAGGGTACCGGTGCCGGGCCGCACCGGCGGCCTCGCTGGGCCCGGGGTGCTTTTCTGCGAAGAGATCACGACCATCGACCGCGAGTTCCTTTACCGTGGGCCGCTCGGGCCGCGCTTATCTCGACGGACTCTCGAGGCGGTCGTGCGGGCGGTCAGGCGCGCTATCGGTGAAGTCATTCCCGAGCCCTAGCCTGCAGAGCCGGGCTCCTTTCCTCCCCCGCTGTGGGGGGAGGTAGGGTTGGGGCATGGATATCCATGTCGCCCTGCCGAACGGTCACCGAGGCGTCACCCTCAAGCAGCTCATGGAAATCACGGAAGTCGCCGAGGAGTTAGGTTTCTCGGGCGTCTGGCCGCTCGACCATGTCCTCGTCGGTCCCGACCTCAAGGACCGCTATCCGTGGGTGATCGAACCGCTGACGCTGCTTGGCTATCTCGCGGCGCGCACCAGCCGGATCCGTCTCGGCACGTCAGTGATCGTGCTCGGGATGCGCAATCCCTTTGTCGTCGCCAAGCAAGCGGCCACGCTCGACCTGCTCTCCAACGGGCGCTTCACCCTCGGGCTCGGAGCCGGCTACTCGGAGCCGGAATTTCGCAACATTGGGGCGAGCGGCGTGTGGACCACGCGCGGCAAACGACTGGATGAGGCCATCCTCCTGTTTCGGCATCTCTGGTCCGGCGCGCAAGGACCGTTCGATGGGCAGTTCTATCAGTACGATGAGGGCTACTTCGGCCCGCCGCCGCCGCAAGGCGAACGGCTTCCCATCCTGATCGGCGGCGCATCCGACGCCGCTCTTCGGCGCGCCGGAACGCTCGGGGATGTGTGGCAATCGACGGGGTTGAGTCCAGAGGACTTCGGGCTGCGGGCCGAGAAGGTGCGACGCTTCGCTAATGGCCGCCGAGTCGAATTGGGTGCGCGGACGACGCTCGCCGGCGACCCTGAGACTGTCCTCGCGAAAATCAAAGCCTTCCAGAAGGCCGGCGCGGAACACGTCTGCGCATACTTCGGCGCGACGGTTGAAGACTTCGTGCCCGGGATGCGCACCTTCGCGCGAGAGGTGATGCCGGCGTGCTAGAAAGCCTCCGCAGGGCCCTCGGCATCGGCACCGTGCCGGTCAGTTCTGAAGAAGCCTTTTCACAGTTCTTGAACTGGGGCTTCGCGCTCGTGGCCGCCATGTTGGCCGGAGCCCTGATTGCAGGTGGATTCTATTCTGCTTTCCGGCAGGCGCCCGTGTGGCTCAACGTCGTCATGTGGTTTGTCGTCATGGCCGCGCCAGCCTATGCCCTGTCGAGATCGCTGAGGAGTTATTTCCGCTATCTCCGGTTGCGGGTCCGCGAGCGGCGCGGCACATAGAGAATAGCCTCGGGTGCTGTGGGTCAATCTCGGCCTGATCAGCTTGACCCTCGCGCTGGCGTTCGGACTCGCCACGGTATGGCGCCCACAGGTCGCGCCGGTCGGGCGGGTCATGATGACGCTCGGGCTCCAGGTCACCGGCATTCTGGTGGTGACGTGGCTGCTGGTCGAGCGCGGGCAGGCGCTCGCCGTTCGCCTGCCGACGCCTTCGGCCTTCGAAGCGAACCTTGTGACCCAGGTGTCGAGCGCGGCAGTCGCCTCAGTCGAGCTGGTGCTGGTATCGATCGTTTTGGGAACCTGCGTCGGGACGGCGCTCGCGGCCGTCGCGGCCTGGGCACGCCAGCCGTGGCTGGAACTGGTGCTAGGTGTTGGGAGCCTGGTCTGGGTGATTCCGACGTTCCTGCTGGCGATCTTCGCCCAGGACTTGCAGTCGGCCATCTACGGGCTCAGCGGTGTCAACGTTTCCGGCTCATTCGGAACGGCGACGCCGACCCAGCTGATCTGGAGCAGCGCCGTGCTCGCGGTGCGTCCCGCGGCCTATGCGTTCCGGCAGAGCCGGATTCTGATCGCCGACCAATCGCGCGCCGATTATGTCCGGACCGCGCTGGCGAAGGGCCTGGGCTGGCGCAGCGTCGTGGTTCGCCACATCGTGCGGCCGGCGGCGGCCGGGCTGGTGCTGACGGCAATCAACTCGGTCCGCCTGATGGTCGGGTCGCTGCCACTGGTCGAGTTCTTCTTCGCCTATCCCGGCCTTGGTCGGCTGCTGCTGACATCGCTCGGCGTGGCCTACGGGCAGCAGGCGCCACAGCTGGATCCGGCGGTCGCGATCGGGTCCGCTGTGGTCCTGGCCAGCATGCTCGCCATCCTGGAAGCGGTCTCTCGGCTGCTCGGTCAGCGGCTGGACCCCAGGCTGGCCGAAGTGGGCAGCTGAGATGGGCAGGAGACGGCCCCTTCTCCTCGCGGGGTTCGCCGTTGCGCTGATCGCCGGGCTGGCCGTCCTCGTGATTCTGGGATTGAGCATTCCCGACCGTTGGGCAACGCAGACCTGGGGCGGCGGATTCAGCGGGGGCCAGATTTCGCTTCCGCCGTTCCCCCCGCTTAGCGCGATGCGGCTCTACACCGTCGACAATCCATCGCCCGATCTCGTCCCCCACTTCTTCGTGCTGGGCTCGGACGCTGGCGGACGCGACCTGCTCGCGGTCACCGCCCGTGGTGCCGTGCCGTCGCTCGAGCTGGTCGGCATTGCGCTCCTGGCACGGATGCTGCTGGGAATCATCGCCGGGGTGCTGATCGCGGCGGGCGCGCGCTGGGTTCGGACGGTCACCCGCGCGGCCGGCGGCTGGATCGCGGGATTTCCGTACCTGGCGCTGGCGGTGCTGGTGATCACGGCGTTCACCGGCGGCCCCAGCACGATCGCGCGGCCGGGGCGCGCCCGCCTGTTCGGCTTCGTCGTGGCGATCGCGATCGTCGGCTGGCGGGACATCGCGGAGGTGGTCGCCGGGCGCGTGGAATGGGTCAGGCTTCAACCCTTCGCGCTTGGCGCGAAAGCGGTCGGTTCGCAGGGCTTCGGGTTTTTTCGGCGGCACGTCTGGCCGTACCTGCGACCGGCGTTAACCATCGAGCTCTCCTACCAGGCGAGCGCCGTTCTGGTCCTACTGGCCGAGCTCGGGTTCCTCCAGTACTACCTGGGCGGCTTCACCGCCATCGTTGAGGAGGGTTCCATCGCCTATCGGCTCGCGAACCAGCCCGAGCTTGGCCAGTTGCTCTCCGATGTGCGGATCTACGCGATCCGGCAGCAACTGGTCCCGGCGCTGGTACCCGCGCTGGCCCTGGTGCTGACCGCCCTGGCCTTCGAGCTGCTCGGACGTGCCTTCCGCGGCAGAGCGGACCAGCCATGATGAGGCGCCTCTTCCTGTTGGTGCCACTTGGCCTGGCGCTTTCGGCGTGTCAGCCACTATTGACGACGACCGGCGCATGGAGCCGGCAGCCGTCGCCGCCCGTATCCACGTCATCCTCGCACGTCGTGGCAACAGCGAACGGTCGCGTCGTGGTGCTCGGAGGATTCAATCCCCAGACCGGGGAGCCATTGGAACAGACCGTCGTTTTCGAACCGGCCTCGAGCCGATGGACCGATGCGGCGCCCATCCCGGAGCCGCGTGGCGCCGACGTTGCGGTCCCCCTCGCCGACGGGACCGTCCTCGTAACCGCGGGGCAGGGAGGCAACGGGGTGCTTCACCAGCTCTATCGAAGCACCTGGATTTTCGACCCCTCGCGAAATCGCTGGAATCGAGTCGGCGACCTGCGCACGGCGCGCCTCAATCCGAGCGCCGTGCGCTTGTCGGACGGTCGCGTCCTGCTCGTCGGAGGGTCTGTCGTACGTGAGGATCTGGCACCCGCCGGCGCCGGCCAGGACCCGTACCAAGCCGTCGCCAGTGCCGAACTCTATGACCCATCCGTGAAGACGTGGTCGACGGCCGGCGACCTGTCGCTGGCACGAAACGGCCTGGCGCTGGTCGCCTTGACGCATGGCGGCGCGCTCGCCGTCGGTGGATGCTCCTTCCGGCAGACTCAGCCCGGCTTTTCCGCCCTGGCGGACGCGGATGTATTCAGCCCCGTGACGTCGAGGTGGGCGTCGACGCGGCCGCTGCCGGAGCCGCGATGCGCTCCCAGTACTGTCGGCATGCCGGACGGGCGCGCCCTGGTGATCGGCGGAATCGTCGACCAGCCCAACGGATTCGGAACCTCGCCAGGCGCGTTGCTCTTCGATTCGCGACTCGGGTCGTGGGCTTCGGCCGGGAGCCCGATCGGATCGGGCGGGCTGCCGCTTGGTGGGCCCGGCGGGATCGCGCCCCCGACGGCCGCCGCGGTGCTCCTGCGTGATGGACGCGTTTTCTTACCGGCAATTCAGGCGGGTCCGATGCGAGGCCGGGTGACGACCACGATCGTGGGTGGTCAGCTCTTCGACCCATCGACTGGTGCCTGGGCCTTCGCGACCAGTACCGCGGCGGACTTCGCGAGCCGATTCGGGGATCCGACGCCGGTCCCCGTCGCGCTCCCCTCAGGACGCGTCGTGGTGTTGCTCGATACCGTCGCGCTCGGCTTCGATCCCGAGGGCCGGCCGCCCGCGGGGCAGGCCCTGGCCAGCCTATCCCTCACCTGGCTGATCCTCGGACTCGATGGAGGTCTGCTCATGCTGCTGGTGATCAGTCTGCTGCGTGGCCGGCGAGCGTGGAAACGCCGATCAACCCCCATGCCCCTGGACAACCGGTAACTAATTGCCTAGGATTTGCGCTGAGGGGGGCCAGTTTGGACGGATAGTGAGGGGAGTGGCTCGCGATGAAAACGGGCCTTCTTGGAGTCGTTGTTACCGCTGCGGCTCTTCTCGTCGCATGCGACTCAAGCGCTTTTACGCCGCCGGCTTCACCATCGACGTCGCCCGATGTTTCTCCAGTGGCGCCGCCCACCCCAGCGCCAGTCGCGACATACCTGGACATCCAGCCACGCGTGCAGCAAAAGGTTGTCGCCGGTTCTGTCCTCCAATTCTCGGCCGTCGTGCTGGATCAGGGTTGCGGCCCCCTCGCGCAGGCAGCCACAGTTTGGTCGCTCTCAAGTCCGAGTCTCGGCACGATTGACCAGAACGGTCGCTTCACGGCAGGTGCGAAGGCCACAATCGGCGACGTGATTGCGTCCGTTGCCGGAGCGGTCACGGTGCAGAGGAGCGTGTCCGTTGCTGTCATCGTCGGCCCTTTTGGTGGTGAGAGCGGCCCCCTCGTGGTGATTCCAGACCCGGGCCCCCCGTGTCAACCCGCTCCGTCACCAACGATTCCTACGACGCCAATTCCTCCAGGGCCTTCGAGTCCACCTGCGCCGAATCCGCTGTGCGGACACGAGTACATCACCGTCGGAACTAGCAGCTTCGGATCTGGGGCGAAGATCTACATATACGGCCCAGGCTTCAACGGCTATGCGGGAACTGGCGCGGCTACCATTTACACCGTTCCGGGTAGTTATCGAGTTGAGGTGTATTTCTATAACGGGAACCCTGGCAGGGTAGCGACCGTAAGGCTGAATCCATGCAACTATCTCCCTCTCAGGTGGTAGCGCCCTTCATAGGCTCGTGTCGCTCGTACAGTGCGGACGCCAGCTCTTCGCGGGATCGGATCTCCAGCTTGTCGTAGACCAGCCCTGAGCTTCACCGGCATCTCGAACGTGTGTCGAATGACGCGGCCCCCGGTGACATTCGGCTTCCCTATCGCGGCAGTAAACGACAGGCCGGAGCAGCAGCTCCGGCCTGTTAGGAAATCGCGTTAGCGGGGACCGAAGCGGGGATTGGCGTGGTTGCTATGGTCTGCCGTGCCTACCGTCGGTACGCTGACCGACTGTGCTTGGGACCGCTCATCGTTGAGCTCGATACGCGTCATCTGCGCGGCGCTGCGTCCGCTCACCATCGGCCCGGCAAGGCTGGACACCACGACGGATGCTGGCCGGCTGATCAGGGCGCCCTGGGTCAGCCCTTTCACCGCGAAGCCCACCGCACCGCCGATGATTAGCAATGCCGTAAGCGCGAAACTGATTGCAAGAGCCCGGGTCGGAGATCGCCGAACGTCATAAGTCGCCAACATGATGTTCACTCCTTCGGCGGCCGCTTCGCGCTCGCCGGAGCCAACATAAGGCCGCGCACTCGAGCGCACGATGACGCACGGCACTCCCGGGCTGTGACATTCGTCACGTTCGTCCATCGCCGCCAGAGGGTTAGAAGCGGGCCGCCTGACAGAGAGCCACATGCTCCGCATGCACGTCGTCTGGTAGCCGGCCCGCGCCAGCCTGGACCAGACTTATCGTTGATATTGGTACATGAAGGATGCGCTCCCCCTCATCCTGGCATTAGCCACCATCCCAGTCATGGTGGTCGTCGGCTACTTGATTGGCAGGATTATCTCTTGGCTTTTTAACTGGAATGATCGCCACCCCGGTAGTAGAGACCCATTAGACCCCCAGCCCCCATGGGATCGGTGGATTGGCGGCGGTGGCGGCAGTCCTTAATAAGCCTGGGGGGCGCGGATATCGAACGTCAAGCACCGCGGGCGCTTGTGGTCCGGTGCAATGTTGGCCACCGCCGCATCGTTTCTCGCCTTGAGGTGCCTCGAAGGCTGATAGTTCCGTGAGGGTCCGCCTCGGGTGGGTTGCGGCCATCCTGGTACTCGTCGCGGTCCAGTGCCTTTTCTGGTTCGTGGCCGCCGAGATTGCCTGGGCCGTGCGCCACTTCCTGACGAGCGACCCGCAGGTTATTGCTGAACGAACACGAGCCGCCGTGGCCTGGTTTGTGTGGTGCGGAGTCAACTTCGCGGGTCTGCTGGCCTTCGCGATACGCCGGCACCGAATTTCGTTCTGGCTGGTGGCAGCGATCCAGGTTGCCAACCTCGGCATCGCGGTGTGGATTGGATTCCAGCAGGTATCGCAGACCTGCGGCGACCATGGCCTGGAGTGGTTGATACCGATAGGCCTCGCCGCCGTGACGCTCCTCGTCATGTATGGCGCCTGGCGTCGTCGGGGGGATCACACGGGACCAGCCGGCAAGAGCCGAAGGCGTCTGCGACGAATTGTCCAACCGGCGGCGCTGGCGGTGTGGATCGCTGCGGGCTTGGGGTTGCTCGGGCTGGGCTGGCACCTGGGCATCCAGGGCATTCAGCTGCAGTCTGGAGTCATCGCCACGGTTCGGGACGAGCCTGGTGCCGGCCTCCATCTCACGCTTGACGCATCGTCCCGCGACATCGCTTTTCTACTAGACATCTACGACACGCCCCCGGATGCTCGGGTCGGTGACCGAGTCGCCATCTTGACGATGGAGGCGTGCGACTACGGCTTCCCTCTCGCCGTTCAGTCTCAGCGGGGAATCTGGATCGATTCCACTCGTGGAGATCTGGTCCAGCCGTTCACGCCCAACACCTGGTGGTTGCATGAGTTGTTCCGCTGGTTGGCGTTGTCGGCTGGAGTCCTTCTCAGCGCGTCAGGGCTTGTCGCCATCATTCGCTGGATCGGCCCGCGCTAGTGGTCGGGCACCCTGATCTTCCCGGCGATGATCTGCTCACGGAGGTCGTCCGTCATTGCCACGTATGGTCGCACCAGCGGGTTGCTCTTCGAGTAGCCGACGCCGCCCCGGGCAAGATCGAACATGGTGACGCGCGGCAACGGCGACTTCGCCGCGAGGGCCTGGACGTACTCGCTGACCGCAACGTCCACGTGCTTCAACATCGACGTCAGGATCGCTGCCTTCGTATCTGCCGGCGCACTCAGGTACTGGTCTGAATCGACACCGATCGCGAGTGCGCCCGCCGCCTTTGCGGCCTCAAAGACGCCGGGGCCGGAACCTCCCGCCGCGTGATAGACGACGTCGGCTCCGTTCCCATACATCCTGCCGGCGGCTGCTTTGCCTTTGGCAGGGTCGGCGAAGCCTAAGAAGTCGGGCGGTTCTGATAGGTAGTCAGAAAGCACTCGGATGCTCGGTTTCACCATCCTGGCTCCCGCCACGTACCCCACCTGGAATTTCTCGATGAGCGGCACCCGAACGCCACCGACGAATCCGATGGTCTTCGCCTTCGATGCCTGGGCGGCAATGGCCCCGACGAGGTAGGAGCCCTGATGGTCTGCGAAGAGGAGGCTCGTCACGTTCTTGTTGTCAGCCGAAAGGGAGGAATCGTCCACGATCGCGAACTGGGTATTCGGGTATTGCCTGGCAACCTTTCCCAGGGCGACCACGTCGAGGATTCTGACGATTATCGGGTCATAGCCCGCCTCGGCTAGTGAGGTTAGGCGCTCCTGCCGATACGAATCGGTTTCTAGGGGCGGCGACCAGGCCAGCAATCGGGTCGTCGCCAACAGGTCGTGGGTTTGGCTCACCTCAGGATCCCAACCGATGAAGGCTCTGAGCTTTGTTGGCGGGTCATGCCGCGGCCGGTCGTCCGCCAGTAGTGGGCCTCCCAGAGCCTCCGCTTGAGAGACTCGCGCCGCGATCTGGCTCCGCGACCTCAGACCCAGCTTGGCGAGGATCTGCTCAACATGCCATTCGGCGGTCCGCCTCGTGATGGACAGCTTCTCGGCGACCTCGCGATCGCTCCGGCCGCCAGCCACCAGGACCGCCACCTCCAGCTCACGCCGAGTGAGCTGCCCAAGCTTTGCGCTCACCAACCCTCGCCAGCGCCATTAAAGCACTCAAGACCCGTAGTTCTCCCGGTGACGCCGGGGCTGGACAGGACCTAGTCTCGACCCAATGGCATACGGGCGCAATTGGCTCGTGCTCGGACTGCAGTCCGGGCTGATCGGTGCCCTTGTTGGGTGCTCCCAGCCGGCGTCGGCGGTGCAGCCGACGCCATCGTCCGCTCCGCAATCGGGCCTGACCACGGCCGAGAAGACCCAACTGGCACGGCTCGAAACGATACCGTTGAATCTTCCGTCGATGCCGGCGGATGGTCACTGTCCGACCGGACCTGAATCAAGCGTCGCCCCTTACCCCAACGCCTACAGACCGCTCTATGGCGTGGGTCCGGTCTACGGCCAGGGTGGGCCACGGACCGATTCCTCCGAGAACAGTTACTTCGACGTGACGCTGTTCACCGACCCGACCGTCCAAGGCGTTGTGCTCGCCCGGGGCCAGCGGCTCGACGGCCCGCAGAAGATCTTCTACATAGGACAATGGGCCGCCGGTCCGGTCGTGGGAACTGACACGGTCGCCGGAAAGCAGGTGGAATTGCATGCAGAACTGGCGCTGCCCGGCGATGGTCGCCCGTCGAATGCCGATGCCGCCCCTGGTTGGGGAATCTGGGAATTCCGTATGGGAATCAGAAAGCCTAGAGGCTGCACAGGTTTTCAGATCGACACCGCGTCCACGAGCGAGGCCTGGGTGGTGGCCGCGGGTTAGGCCCTGCGGCCTGAACTAAGAGCGGGCGGGGCGCGGCACGAGTTTGATCGTCGTCGATCGCGCCGCAGGAGTCAGCACACTATTAAGGATGCTTCCGGCGTATCGACGGTATTTGGCCCGGTAGGCAGCATCGACGTCGGCCTCGATGTCGTGGTCGGCGTCGACGAAGGTGACGTCTTGCTGAACACCACCGGCCCGTATCCGGCCCTCGTGCCTCTCCTGGGTACCACGGAACCAATGGGCACTGGGCCCTTTGACGGATCGAAGGTACAGGTCGTCGCCGTGGCGAATCACCCACACGGTCACCGGCTTTCCCAGCGTGCCGTCGCGCCGGACCGACGCGATCTGCAATTCTTCGGCTCTTCCGACCTTGTCGAGCTGATCACTCGTCCAATGTGTCATCGACGGATCTCCTTCGCTCCGATGGGTTACGGCTCGCCGACGCCAGCCTCTTGCTAAAACCACTGACGGCGGCGCGCACTGGACAGTCGTTTCGGTTCCTAACCAAGCGCACTAGTCGACGACCCTCCCACGCAAGCGGGGGATGGGAGTACAGCCTATCTGGTACCCGGGTGCCAGCCTAAAGCACCCGGATAGGGACAACCTGAATGGCGTTCGAGCCGTAGCCGAGACGGTTCCACTCGGGCACCTCGGGCTGAGTCCGGCCGGCAAGGTCGGTGGCGCGGGCGCGAACAGTGTTCGGCCCGGGTTGACGGAGTTGGGTCGCCAACTCCCAACGCTGCCAGGAGTTATGCGTTCCCTCGCCGAGTAAACGGGCTTCCTGCCAGGCACCGCCGCCAACGCTCACGTCGACGCGGGCGATCGGCGCCGCTCCGGACCAGGCCAGGCCGCGGATAGCACAGTCGCCCGGCTCGATAGGCTGGTCCGGCCGAGGCTGGGTGATCAAGGCGCGCACGCGCTGGAGGGTGACCGGTTCTTTGATCAACCGGCCGTCCCGCTCCCACTCATAAACGTACCTCTCCGTCTGGAAGAACCCATCGAAGGGCCGGTCGATGACATCGATCTCGGTCAGCCATTTGACTGAGGCCACGCCATACCAGAGGGGGACGATGAGGCGCAGTGGGTAACCGTGCCGCGGCGGGAGAGCCTCGCCGTTCATGGCGTAAGCAAGGATCGCTCCTGAATTGCGGGCCTCGTCAAGGTTCAGGCTGCGCTCGAAGCACGTCGTCCCTACTCGGCCCTTGACGGCGCCCGCGTCGGCGCCGCGAAACACGATTTCGCTGCCTGCGGATTTGATGCCGGCGCGCTCGAGGACTTCAACCAGCTGAACACCAGTCCACTCCGCCGTGCTGACGGCCCCCAGCCGCCACTGCTCGCCGTCAACTTTGGGATTGAGAAAAGAGCGGCCGTTGCCGGCACACTCCAGGGTGACGACCTCGGTGTGGGAGGGCATGGCGAGGAGATCGCGCAGGCGTATCACGGTGGGATGCTGGACCAGACCGCCGACGTGTAAACGCCATGTGGTGGGATCCAGGACTGGCATTTGAAAATGGTTGCGCGCGTAGAAGGCCTCGGTCGGCATCGCGACACCGGTCAGCGACTGAATGGATGTCTCGGCATTGAGCGGGTCCTGTGACCTGATCAGCTCTTCGAGAACGCTGGTGGGGCTCATGGATGTGCGTCTACCGCGTATCCGCGCTCGAGCCAGTCGGACATGCCGCCAACGACCACCGTGGCGTCACGGCCGTGGCGGCGCAGCACGGAGGCGGTCAAGGAGCTCCGCACCTGGGTGCCGCAGTACACGGCGAGCGGGGCTTTGGGCGACATCTCGCCATACCTCCGCCAGGACTCAGCCCAGGGCAGCGAAGCTGCTCCGGGGACGTGGCCGTGCCGGTACTCAAACGGCTCGCGGGCATCGAGCACACAATAGCGGTCGAGGTTATCGCGTAGCGTGGTCACGTCGATGACTGGCATCGTCTCGACGGTAAGCCCTTCCGTGCGCCAGGCTTGGAGGCCACCCTCGAGGTAGCCTGAGACGGAGAAGCCGGCCTCATCCAGGATCGTCGCGGCCACTCGGGCGACGGGTTCGGGCTCCGCGTGAATGATGCACTCCAAAGTCGCCGGCAAGGCCATCGTGGCGCGATCGGCGAGGTCGGCGCGATTGAACTGGAGGTTGATGGCGCCAGGAAGGTGACCGGTTGCAAAGATATGTGGCGGCCGCAAGTCGAGGATGACCGCGCCCGCTTTGATGGCCGCGTTCACCCGGTCGGCGTTCATCGACTGATCTCGGCCGGCATCAGCCCAAGGTTTTGCGCCTTGATCCACTGGTAGTCGGCGGGCAACGGCTTGATGGTCGCCCTGACGAAGGCGGCGAAGCTGGCGGCATCCGGCTGCTGCATGGCCAGGTTATGGTGCTTCTCAAAGTAGATCGTCGAACCCGGCTTGCCGCTCAGGTTGACCCCGCCGCAGGTGGAGCCGCCGTAATGGTTCGGATAGACCTCGAGGTGTTCGGGAAGTGTGAAGAGACGCGTCTGGATTGAGTGGTACTGCGTCGCGACCCGCTCGGGTTCGGTCAGGATGTCGACGGCATGGTCACCGATAAGCAGGTCCGGTCTTCCCACGTCTCCTACGAGCAGCGAATCACCGGTCAGGACGAACCACGGCTCATCCGCCCGGATGTGATCGGTGACCAGGAGGCAGACGTGCTCGGGCGTGTGTCCCGGCGTGTGGATCACCTGCAGCTCCAGTGTCCCAAGAGTCAGGATTTGGCCGTGCCTCAGCGGCGCGAATGAAAAGCGGACTGGGGCGGCCTCGTGAAGGTAATGCGGCGCGCCCGTCAGGTCGGCCAGTTCACGGGCGCAGGACACGAAGTCCGCGTGGACGTGGGTCTCCATGACGGCGGTGATGGAGACGCCGAGGTCGGCGGCTTCCAGGGTGTAGAAGTCGGCTCCGCTATCGGCGATCGGGTCGACCACGGCGGCCTCGCGGGTCTTGCTACAGGCGAGCAGGTAGGAGGCCTGACCGAGGGGCTCATAGCGAAACTGCTTGAAGATCATTCGCTCTGCGCCTCCTTGCGGATGTAAAAGACCAGGTCGCGACCGTCCTGGTGCCATTCCAGCAGGGAGTTGCCGGTGTCCTCGACGAAGGCCGGCATGTCCGCGATGGCGCCGCGGTCTGTCGTGACGACTTTGAGGACCTGCCCAGGCGCGAGGCTTCTGAGCTCGATCCCGGTCTTGACGATGGGCATTGGGCAGAGGAGGCCGCGGCAGTCGATGGAGCGGTCTACTCTGATCTCAGCCGTGCGCTCGATGGTTGACTCGGCCATGGTCCTTGCGTCCTAGATGAACAGGGTGACGTGCGCGCGGCGGGCCTCGGAGAGGAATGCTCCGGCGCCTCCGTACTCGACGCCGTCGATGAAGTCGCTTTGCTTGAGGCGGAAGACCTCCATCGTCATGGTGCAGGCGATCAGCCGGACTCCCGAGTCGCGGCAGACACTGATGAGCTCGCGGATTGAGGCGACACCATATTTCTTGAACTTCGCCTTCATCTGCGCCGTGGCGAACGCCTTCATCCCGGGAAGGGAGGTGAAGCTGTCGGCCATCGGGATAGGCATCGGCATGGCTGGGTTGCCGACTGGTGACACTCTGACCTTCTCGGGGAAGTCCCGGCGGATGATATTGAGCCCGTAGAAGGTGAAGAAGATTGAGGTCTCCATGCCGGCCGCGGCGGCGGCGCTGGCCAGGATCAGCGGAGGGTAGGTCCAGTCGAGCGAGCCCTTCGAGGCAATCAGGCAGACCCGCTTGGCGGCAGGGTCCCTCTTGAAAGCCTCCGCTACCTCGTCATGGACGATGCGGCGAACGTCCGACTCGGTCAGTATGTTTGCGACTTCTACAGCCATGTGACACCTCCAGCGCCGAGCCTAGTAGCGCGCGGCCGGCACGACATCCACCGTTCAGTCGATTTTTCGCGGACAGAGGCGGGGGTATGATGGCGGCCAAGAGGGGACCATGCCGGCACCCGAGTCGGTCAGCGCCACTACTGATCTACGCTTGGCGGAGCTTCTCGCTGCGCTCTCGCTAGCCAGCGACCTGGCCCACAACCTGCCAACGGAAAGCGCGCTCCGGAATGCGCTGATCGCGGTGGGGATCGGGCGGCGGCAGGGGTTGGCCGGCCAGGACCTGTCCGACATCTATTACCTGTCGCTGCTGCATCACATCGGCTGCACGGGCGCGGCGGTGTTTGCCGCGCAACTGGCCGAGGGTGAGGACATCGACCTGTTCTTCACCTTCTTTGCCGCCGACTACGCGGACAGACTCCAGATCATGGGCAAGACACTCACGAGCCTGAATCGGCACAGGAGTGCCGCCACCCGAGCACGGACCACCTTCAACCTGATGACCAAAGGCGATTCGACCATGAAGCTGATGCAGGCATCAACCTGCGAAGGGGCTTCACGGCTGGCTGCCCGCCTCGGGATGACGTCGGGAGTCTGCGCGGGACTCTATGAGGTGTACTCGCGCTGGGACGGCAAGATCTTTGCCGGTGCCGCCGGCGATGGGATTTCGCTGGCGTCTCGAATCGTCCACGTTGCCCACGTGGCAGAGTTCTTTCATCGACGCGCCGGACGGCAGGCGGCCGCGGAGGTTGTAGGCCGGCGCGCCGGGACAGAGCTTGACCCGGATTTGGCGCGGATGTTCGTCACTAATGCAGACGACCTTCTGGCGCCAATGGAGGCTGGGTCCCTGTGGGACGCGGCGCTCGACGCTGAACCGGAGCCGCAACGATGTGTGCCGAGATTTCGGCTGCAAGAGATTGCCGCTGCGTTCGCCGACTTTACCGACCTGAAGTCGCCGCTGATGATGGGTCACTCCAAGTCCGTCGCTGAGCTGGCGGCACGAGCGGGCGGATTGCTCGGAATGGATCGCGAGCTACTGACGACGCTCAAGATCGCCGCGCTTTTGCATGACCTGGGCCAGGTCAGCGTGCCCAACGGGATCTGGGAGAAACGGGACCGGCTGAGTCCCGGCGAGTTCGAGCGGGTGCGCCTGCACCCGTATTTCACGGAGCGGATCCTGTCGCATTCCGCTCTGCTTGCTCCGTACGGGCAACTGGCCGGGCTACACCATGAGCGGCTCGATGGCTCTGGCTACCATCGCGGGCTTCGGGCAGCCAACCTGCCGGCGGCCGCTCGAGTGCTGGCGGCTGCCGATACCTATCACGCGTTGATCGAAGAGGCTCCATACCGTCCGCGGATGGCGCCTGCTGAGGCGGCGAAGGAACTCGAGGCTGAGGCGGCCTCGGGCCGGCTCGATCGCGAGGTAGTGGGCGCCACGATCGCGGCGGCCGGTCAGAAGGTGGCAACGGCCCGGGCGGCCTGGCCGGGCGGCCTGACTGAGCGGGAGGTGGGCGTCTTGCGGGAGGTCGCCCGCGGGCGGACCAACAAGGAGATCGCGCGGACGCTATTCATCTCCGACGCCACCGTGCACAGCCATGTGCTGAACATCTATACAAAGATCGGGGTCAACTCCCGCGCCGGTGCTGCGTTGTTCGCCATGGAGAACGACCTCGTCCACGCCTAGGAGCGACGATCTTGGCGGGGGCCGGCCTCATCGATGGGAGCTAGGCGCCCGCGCGCTTGACGATACAGCCTCTCTGCTGAGGCCATTGACACAATGCCAGAGTTAATGAATAAGTGCGATCTTGCCGGAGCTCGCGAGCTTAGCCACAGCATCAGCACCGCTGTCAGCGACCTTGGCTAGGGAGTGCTCGGTCCCCACGAGGACCGAGCCATCGGGACTCATTGAAAGGGTCTCGTGGCCATGCTGGCTTTCGACGATCGGACACAGCCGCACGCCGGCCCACGCCTTCCACTGCGTCACCAGGTCCGGATCGAGGTTCATGCAGACCTCGTTCATGTCGAAATGAAAATAGGTGTCGCTCACGCCCTCTATTGGGACAGGCTGCCCGAAGCGCAGGCCACTGAACTCTTCCAGGAAGGCGATCACGCGGTCGAAGACCTCGAAGCCCTCGATGCGCATCTATTGGAGCTGCTGGTCAATCGAGACCCTG
>DASZZN010000020.1 GCA_035544955.1 Candidatus Dormiibacterota bacterium | reverse complement strand
CGCTTCCGTTGGGGCCGACGATCGCCGTTATTCCGCGGCTGAAGGGAAGTTCGGTGCGACGCGCGAAGGTTTTGAACCCCTGGATGCGCAGTGACTTTAAATGCACGGGCTATGAAGGGACGTGCATGGCTGGGCCATCGCGCCCATCAATGACGAATGCAGGGACCACGGCGCGGGTCACCCGGCTATTAGACCACGGTCCCGGCCGAGCGGGCAACCAGAAAATTCGCTAACGCTTGGCTTCGTGCGCGGCGACTGCCTCGAGGACCTCATCCGGTTGGGGCGGTTTGTCGAGTGCGCCGAGGGCGGCAAGCGCCTCCCGCGCGGCCATCTGCTCGGCAGCTCGCTTTGTTCGTCCCTCGCCAAGCCCCTTGATGGTGTCGCCGAATGTCACCTCGGCCGTGTACTCGCGCCGGTGGCCGGGGCCGGAGGCGGACACGATCTCATACTGGGGCGTGGTCAGGAACCTCTCCTGGGTGACCTCCTGCAACCGGCCCTTGTAGTTGTCGTCAGGCCAGGCCTGGACATCGATCAAGCTGCGGCTGAATAGACGGTACGCGGCACGGTAACCCTGGTCGAGGAAGATGGCCCCGATCACGGCCTCGAAGGTGTTAGCGAGGATCGACTGAAGTGACCGAGCGCCGGTCTTGTGCGCGCCCTTGCCCAGGAGCAGGTAATCGCCGAGGCTGAGGCGCGAAGCGAGTCGCGCCAGGCTCTTGGTGTTGACGACGGAGGCACGCAGCCGGGTCAGTTCGCCCTCGTCGGAGGTGGCGTAGGTGTGGTAAAGGTGCTCGGCCGCAATCAACTCGAGCACCGCATCCCCCAGGTACTCGAGACGCTCGTTGTCGGCGTCTCCCCGCTCCGGGTGCTCGTTGTTATAGGAACGATGCGTCAGGGCTTGCCGGAGCAGGGCAGCATCGTGAAAGCGCACACGGAGCGTGCGCTGAAGCTTCTGGATTGGGTCGTCGGTGGGGGTGGGCTCTAGTTCAGGTAGTGATTCCGAGCTTTTCTTGAACGTAGTCCCACGCGGCACCGACGGTCTGGATCTTTTCGGCGTCCTCGTCAGGTATCTCCATTCCGTATTCTTCCTCGAACGCCATGATCAGCTCGACCAGGTCGAGGGAATCCGCGTTGAGGTCGTCCACAAACGAGGCGTCGGGCGTGACCTGCTCGGGCTCCACTCCGAGCTGTTCGGCGATGATGCCCTTGAACTTCTCGTAACTGTTCGCGTCCATCCGACTCCCCTTTTGGCAGTGCGAGTGCGGTCAAATTCTAGTCGAAGCCCGGGCCCATCGTCCTAGATTGGCAGACCGCCGTCAATGCCTAAAACCTGGCCAGTGATATAGCCGGCCGCACGTGACGCCAGGAAGACAATCGCCGGGGCGACGTCCTCCGGGGTCCCGATCCGTGGGATCGCCGCCGCCTGGCGGGCGCGCTCCAGCAACTCGGCCGGCAGCCCGCTGGTGAGCTCGGTCGTAATGAAGCCGGGGGCGACGGCATTGACCGTGATGTTCCGGGAGCCCACCTCTTTGGCGAGCGACTTGGTCAGCCCGATCAAGCCGGCCTTGGACGCACTGTAGTTCGCCTGCCCGGCATTGCCGGCGACCCCGGCGAGCGACGACACGTTGACGATGCGGCCGTATTTCTGCTTGAGCATCGGCCGCAGCGCCACCTTGCTGGCGAGAAAGGCTGCTTTCAGGTTGGTCTGGATGACGATGTCCCAGTCCGCCTCGCTCATCCGCATGACGAGCGTATCCCGGGTCAACCCGGCATTGTTGACGAGCACGTCCAGCCGGCCCCAGCGCTTCACCACCGCCTCGACCGCCATCCCCGGGGCGGCGCTATCGGCGAAGTCAGCCTGCACCGCCATCGTTTCGTGACCCGCGTGCGAGAGCTCCTCGACCAGGGCGTCGGCCTCCGCCTTGCGGCTCTTGTACGTGATCGCCACGGTAGCCCCCGCTTCGCCAAACAGCAGCGCCGTGGCCCGACCGATTCCACGGCTCCCACCCGTCACGAGCACGACCTGGCCGCTAAAGCCGTCAGACATGGAGGGTCTCGAGCAGGCTGTTCATGCTGGTCAGGTCTTCGACATTGTGGACCACGGCACCCGGGATAATCTTCTTCACCAGCCCGGTGAGGGCTCGCCGGGGACCAACCTCAATGTAGGTGTCCGCGCCGAGCTGCTGCAAGCGCTGAATCGACTGCGTCCAACGGACCGGGCCGGTGAGCTGGCCGACCATGAGGCGGCGGACCTCCACCGGATCCTGATGAACCTCGGCGTCGGCATTGAAGACCTGGGGGCGACGCAACGCGCGAAGCGGGATCTTCTCCCACGCCGTGGCAAACACCCGGGCGGCCTGGGCCATCAGAGGCGAATGGAAGGCCCCGCTCACCGGCAACCGGACAAGGCGCTTTGCCCCCACCGCATCGAGCTGGGGGCTGACCGCCGCCAGGCCACGCTCGCTTCCGGAGATCACCACCTGGCCCGGCGCATTGTAGTTGGCGACGACCACCTCGCCCCCACTGGCCGCACAGATCTGCTCGACGGCGTTGTCCGGGATGCCGATCACGGCGATCATTCCGCTTGCCTTAGGGGCTGCTGCCGACATCGCCGCTCCGCGCGCGCGCACGGCCGTAAGCGCATCGAGAGGGTCGAGGGCATCAGCCGCGACCAGACCCGCGAACTCGCCCATGCTGTGGCCGGCCACCAGCGCCGGGCGGAGCCCCCTTGCCACCATCAGCCGGAGCAGCGCCACACTGTGAAAGAGGATGGCCGGCTGGGCATTTTCCGTCGCCTGCAGGTCGGCCTCCGGTCCATCCAGCATCAACCGGCCGAGCGGCATCCGCAGGCGCGCCTCAGCATCGTGGAGGAGGTCGGCGGACGCAGCGTCCCGCTCGAGCAGGTCGCGGGCCATCCCGACGAATTGGGCGCCCTGGCCTGGAAACAGGAAGGCGACTGTGATCGGAGAGACCTAGTCGGTCTTGATGACTTCGCGCCCGTCGTAGTAGCCGCAGTTACGACAGATCGCGTGCGGCCGCTTCGGCTGGTGGCACTGCGAGCACTCCACGAGCTGCAGGCGCTTTATCGCCAGGTGCGCGCGGCGCTCACCCTGGCGGGCATGGGCGTACCGAGTCTTTGGAAGAGCCATGAGCAGCCCATTATAAGGGGACCCCGTCGCTAACGGCCGCTAATCACCTCGACTTCCTTGGCTGGCCGGGGAGCCGGCGGCCGGAGCGCCTCGACCCCCTTCTTGACCGTGGCGACGGTCCGTAAGAGCTGGGCCTCGAGGGACTGCATGACGTCTGACGCATAGCGGTCGGCAGCCCGCCGGGTCTCCTCGGCCTTCGCCGACGCCTCCCTCAGCATCGCCTCGGCCTGCTTCTCGGCGCGCTTGACCAGGTCGTGCTGGCCGATCATAGTCTGGGCCCGTTCACCCGCCTTGCTCACCGTCCGGGCGGCCTCCGCTTGCGCCTCGGAAAGCAGACGCTGCTGTTCCTGTAGCGTCCAGCGGGCCTGTTTGATCTCATCGGGAAGGCTGAGCCGCAGGTCGTCGATGCAGGCCAGCACCTCTTCCTGGTCGACGACGACGGTGCGGGTCAGCGGGATCTGGCGGCTGTGGGCAATCACGTACTCGAGGCGATCGATGGCTTCATGGATGTTCATGCCTGTGCTCCCTTGGTGAGACGTTGCTTGAGCGGTCCGACGACGTTGGCTGGGACGAATTCTGAGATGTCGCCACCGAACTCGGCGAGCTCTTTGATCAGGCTGGAGCTGAGAAACAGGTGACGCAGGCTGGTAGGAATGAAGACCGTCGTAACGTCGGGCTCCAGCCGGCGGTTCATCAGCGCCATCTGGAACTCACTCTCGAAGTCTGACACGGCGCGAAGCCCGCGGACGATCACGCGTGCCCCGACCTGGCGCGCGAAGTCGATCGTGAGCCCCCGGAAGGTGCTGACCTCGACGCTCGGGCGTTCGCCCAGGCTCTCCCGGATCATGGTGACGCGCTCACCGCTCGTGAAGAGCGGGCGCTTGCTCGGATTTTCCAGCACGGCAATCACGACCCGGTCGAAGATGCGCGCCGCGCGGTCGACGATGTCGAGGTGGCCATGCGTCAGGGGATCGAAGCTGCCGGGATAGAGGGCGGTGATCATTGATACCTCAAGAACGTCAGGCGCGTGGTGCCGTAATCGCGGTCGCGAACATGCGTCAGGCGCTGCAGCGGCGGCACCGGTTGGCTGCGATGATGCTCGACCACCACCAACGCCTGGTCGCGCAAAAGGGCCCGGTCGAGGGCCTCGAGGGTGCTGGTCAAGCTCACCGCGTCGCGGTAGGGAGGATCGAGAAGCAGAAGGTTGTAGGTGGCGAGGTCGCCACCGTGCGACCTCAACCAGTCGATGGCATCGGCGCTTGCCACGTCGCCCTGCTGGGCGAAGCCGGTTGCGGTCAAATTCTCGGCGACGATCGTAGCACAGGATCGATCCCGCTCCACAAATGTCGCCCACGCCGCGCCGCGAGAGAGCGCCTCGATACCGAGGGTCCCGGCGCCGGCGAACAGATCGAGTACGCGTGCACCGCGTATGCTGTCGCCGATGATGTTGAACAAGGCCTCGCGGACCAGTGAGGTGGTCGGACGCGTGGAGCGCCCCGGCGGGGTCTTGAGCAGACGACCGCGGCTTGTCCCCGCGGTAACGCGCGTGGCCGGCCCGGGCATGTCATGAGTAAAGCAGGCCACACGGCCGGGCCCGTTCGCGCCGGCAAAGGAGCCACGGCATAGTCGTCGTCGACGCCCTGCTCGGCATCGTTCTGGTCCTCGTGCTGCCGCTCGCCGCCGGGATGACGGTCGGGCGCGTCCTGAGCATGCTGCGTCGACCTCCGCCCGCCACCCCACCACCCAAGGTCAGTCCAGAGCGAAAACCTGACGATACGCCGAAAGCTGGCGGCGGAGCGCCGGCTCGCCGTCCAGGGCCGGGTCGCGGTTCAAGAGGCGGACGGCCTCGCTCTGGGCGTCGCTGATCAACGCCACGTCCAGCAGGCTCGCCATCTTGAAGTCCTTGCCATGCTGCCGGTAACCAGCCAGGTCCCCCCAGCCCCGTAAGTCGAGGTCGATCTCGGCAAGGTCGAAGCCACTCTTGTTCGTGACGACGGCCTGCAGGCGTTTGAGGGACTGCGGATCCTCGGCATCCGTGAACAGCAGGCACCACGACTCCTCCGAGCCCCGTCCCACGCGACCGCGGAATTGATGCAGCTGCGCTAATCCGAATCGATCCGCCCCCTCGATCATCATGACGGTGGCATTCGGAATGTCGATGCCGACTTCCACCACGGAGGTGGACACCAGGATGGCGACGTCGCCCCGCTTGAAGGCTGACATCACCGCCTCCTTCTCGGCGGATTTGAGTCGCCCATGGAGCAGCGCGATGCGCGACGCGAGCTCGGGAAACACGTCGCGCTGCAATTTTTCCAGCTCCTGGGTCGCGGACCTCACGCCCAGCTTGTCGGACTCCTGGATGAGCGGGCAGATCACAAACACCTGGCGACCGGCGTTGACCTGCTGGCGGATGAAGTTGTACGCATCCGACCGCTTTTCGGGCGGGACGAGCCCAGTCTTGACGGGTCGCCGGCCCGGTGGCATCTCGTTGAGGATCGAGATGTCGAGGTCACCGAAGAGCGTCAGGCCGAGCGTGCGCGGGATGGGCGTAGCGGTCATCGACAAGAAATGCGGGGTGCGCTCGCCCTTCTGGCGGACGGCCAGCCTTTGACCGACCCCGAAGCGATGTTGCTCGTCGACAACGGTCAACGCCAGGTCCTTGAATTGCACGCCCTCCTCGATCAGCGCGTGGGTGCCGATCAGCACCTGCAGCTCCCCGTCGGCTAGCGACGCAAGCATCGGTTTTCGCGCTGAGGCCGGCGTGCTGCCGACGAGCAGTCCGACGTCGATCTGGAATGGCCCGAGGATCGATTGGACGACGTCCGCGTGCTGGCGAGCCAGGATCTCCGTCGGCGCCAGCAAGACGGACTGGAAGCCGGCGTGGGCGGCGTGATGCATCGCCATCGCCGCCACGACCGTCTTTCCCGAGCCCACATCACCCTCGAGCAGCCGGTTCATCGGCTGCGGGCGAGCGAGATCCTGCAGGATCTGCCAGGCGGCGACACGCTGCGCGTTGGTGAGCTTGAAGGGGAGCGCCTTGACGAAACCACGAGCGGTGGGCTCGTCGAATGGCACGACCGGGGCCCTCCGTGCCTGGCGGGCGCGCTTCGCCAGTTGGGCCGCGACCTGCAGCGCGAACATTTCCTCGAAGGCGAGACGCGCTTTGGCGTGGTCCAGCTGGGCTGCCGAAGCCGGGTAGTGGACCTGTCGCACCGCCTCTGCGCGTGGCATGAATTCGCGACGGGTCAGAAGGTCCGTGGGCAAGAACTCGTCGAGCTGGTCGGCCAGCCGGAGCACGGCCTGGATTTTGGGTCGCAGCCATTTCGAGGTCAGACCCTCGGTCTCCCGATAAATTGGGACCAGCCGCGCCGCGTGCTGCGGGCGAAGCGATACCTTCTCGTGATCCGGGTTCTTCATCACCAGCCCGCCGTTCAGGTCGGCCTCACCGGCGACGAAGATCTCATCGCCTTTCTGCAGGGTCTTGACCAGCCACGGCTGGTTGAACCACACCACGCGTAACGTCGTCCCCGAGTCATCGCCGAGGACCGCCTCCGTTAATGCCATCCGTTTGTATTTGGTTTGGCGAGCCCCGATGTCGTAAATCCGTCCGCGAACCGTGGTCTTCACTCCAGGCCGCACGAACGCGATCGGCGTGACGCTGGAAAAATCGTCATAGCGACGCGGGAAGAACAATAAAAGGTCGCGGATGGTTGCGATGCCGAGTCGTGCCAGCTTGGCCGCGGTCTTATCGCTGACACCGGGAAGGACGGAGACGGGATCGTCCACGGACGGGTCCCGCACCACGTGCAGCCGCGGCGCGGTCACGCGAGCAGGTAGGTGAAGCCGATCACGCCCGGACCGGTGTGCGTCCCGAGGACGGCACCGATCTCGGTGAGCAGGATGTCCAGGCCGGGATAACTCGCGGCCACCCGTTCGCGGAGCTGCTCCGCGTCTGCCTGCGCGGCACCATGCATGATGGCGAGCTGGCTGACATGGCCGTCCCGTTCGAGCAGCTCCACGAGCTTGTTCAACGCCTGCGGCCTCCCGCGGGCCCGCCCGATGGGGACGACCTCGCCGTCTTTCAGCTGGAGGATCGGCTTGACATTGAGCAGTGAGCCAAGCAAGGCCCGAGCCTTTCCGATCCGGCCCCCGCGCTCGAGGTAGGTCAGCGTGTCCACCACGCAGATGACACGAGCCTTGGGCACGAGCGCCCGCAGACACTCCGTGATGGTTGCCCGATCCCGGCCGGCCCTCGCCAGCCTGGCTCCTTCGAGCGCCATGAAACCAAGCGCCATCGAGGTGCTGAGTGAGTCGACGACCTCGATCGCCGGTTCATCGACCCCTTTGGCCGCCATCTGCGCCGAGTTGTAGGTCCCGGAGACCTTGCTGGAGAGGTGGACGGAAACGATTTCGTCGCCGTTCTCTCGAAGCGTCCGATAGGCCTCTTCGAAGACCCCGACGGATGGCTGCGAGGTGCGCGGCAACTGGGCCGAGGCTTTGAGCCGACGAAAGAACTCGTCGGCGGTCAGGTCCACATGGTCGCGGAAGACCTGGTCACCGAAGTGGACGTTGAGCGGCACCACGGTGATGCCGGCAGCCTGCTGTTGCTCCTTGGTCAGGTCCGCGGTGGAATCCGTAACGATCCGGACCACCCGTCGAGTATAGCCAGCGCTTCGTGGCAATCACGGCCAGGCAACGGCCGCGTTTCGTTAGGCTGCGCGCAGCAAAGCTTGGTAAATCTATAGGTGCGATGTCGCTCCCAGGACAAATCGCGCTGAGCTCACGCCTGCGCGCCGCCTTCGTGCCGGTCGCCTCCGCCTCGGTGTCGCCGCGCCCGTCACGCGACGTCCAGCTGAGCCAGGCCATCATACTGGGCGGACTGATCGGCTTCCAGGCGCTGGATTCTCTCACCACCCATCTGGGCCTCGCCCTCGAGCACGTGGAGCTCAACCATCTCATGGCCCCGCTCATCGCCACCCGCGGCGAACTGGTCGCCTACGCGGTCAAGGCAACGGCCCTGGCCGTCCTGCTGGCGATCTTGATGTTGATGCACCGGCGTAAGCCGCGCGTCTGGCAGGCCTACCTTGTCGCCGGCTGGCTGAGCGCCGCTGCCGTTGTCGCCAACGTCGTGCAGCTGATGCTCTAAGCGCTACCCGTGCAAGACCTCGCGCAGCTTGACCGCAAATTCCGCGGCATGGCTCTCGAAGCCGCCGTGGGCCCCGGGGAAGACGACGGCTTGCGTCCCGAGCCGCTTGGCCAGCCGCAATCCGCCCTCATGGGCCAGCTCGCCGCGCGATTTGTCGCCGACCGCGGCAACAATGCGGGTGGAGCCGGCCTCCAATGCAGCGAAGTCCGGGTCGTATGCAGCGATGGCGAGGAAGTAGTGCCCGAGCCAGAAATCCATGTTCCGCTTCATCTGCGCCATCGCTTCGCGCTGCTCCGGCGTCGGCTCGCCCTGCGGAGGCGGCGGCCCACCGCCGCGAATCCGGGTCTGCACCATGAACTTTTGCATCGCCGGCCCGATCCCCGCCGTCCGGTACGTTTCGACGATCTCGACCATCGCCGCCCGCTCGCGCGTCGGATCAGCCATCAGGGCAGGCGCCGGCGGTTCGTGTGAGACCAGCATACGAACCTGCTCCGGGTGGCGAGCGGCCAGCTCGAGCCCGATGACGGCGCCACCGCTACTGGCAAACACGCAGGCCGGCTCTTTCGCTGTCGCCGTCAGCAGCCGGTGGACGTCGTCGGCGAAGATCTCCACGATTCTCTCGTCTCGAACGGGCCCGTCGAGCGTGCTGTGCGATAGACCCCGTGGGTCATAAGTCACCACGGTGTAAGCCGGTGCGAGCTGCTCGGCGATATGACGGAAGTTCCCCGCGTCCGCTGGGCCCCCCGGCATCATGAGCAGCACCGGACCCGATCCGCGTACCTCGTAATAGAGATTCGCACCAGACACGGCTAAACGTTCCGCTGTCATCGGCACACTCGATTTCATGCAACCTCCTCCTACGCGCGTTATCTCGTTGGACCGGTGGCCCAGCCAAAACTCATCGCAAAGGCTGGCGGATCAGCCGTTACTCGACGGCCACGATATATGGATAGAGGACCTGCTCGCCGGATTGCAGCTCGACCGACGCTTTGGGGAACTGTTTCGCCACTGAATTGACAAGGACCTCCCGCTCGGCCTCCGCGGCATCGGCGCCGGCGTAGATCGTCACCGTCCCAACCTTGGCCCGCTCGATGCGGTCGAGGACCGCCTGCACCACCTTCTCCGGGGAATCGCCGGCGACCACGATGCGATCGTTGAGCAGCCCGATGACATCGTTTTCCGCGATCTTCAAGCCGTCTACCTCGCTCGCTCGGACGGCGCGGGTCACCTCGATCGTCTGGACCTGGCTCAGCGCGTGCGACATGGCGCTGGCGTTGGCCTCCAGGTCGGCGCTGAAGTCGAAGGCGAATAGGGCGGCGATGCCCTGTGGCAGGCTGCGTGATGGCACCACCCGAACTCGCTTGCGGCTGAGCTCGGCGACCTGCTGTGCCGTCATGACCACGTTGCCATTGTTGGGAAGCAGCAGGACGTCATCGGACGGCACCGATTCGACCGCCGCCAGGATGTCCTCGGTGGAGGGGTTGACCGTCTGGCCCCCGCCGACGACGGAGTCAACCCCCAGGCTCTCGAGGATGCGGCGAAAGCCGTCGCCGCTCGCCACCGCCACCAGCGCCAGGTGTTTGGTGCTGACCGGCCGGCGGACGCCCTCGCCCTGGAGCCGGTGGTGTTGCGATGACATGTCGTCGACCTTGAGCCGACTGAGGCGTCCAATCCCGCTGGCGTAACCGATGACGACCGCCGGCTCCTGAGTGTGGACGTGAACCTTGATGGCCGAGTCGTCGCCAACGACCAGGGCCGATTCGCCATGCCGCTGGATCTCGCTGCGGACCTCGTCGATGGCCAGCTTGTCGCCGTTGATGATGAACTCGGTGCAGTACCCCCAGCCGGTCGTCGGCGCCTCGACGCGCCTCGGCCGGGCGTGCTGTGTGGCCGGCCGCTCGAAGCTCTGCAGGGCCTCGCCGCTCATCCGCTTGAGAAAGCCCTCCAGGATGAGCTGGAGGCCGAATCCCCCGGCGTCGATCACACCGGCCTGCTTCAGGATGGGCAGCTGCTCGGGCGTCCGCTCCACCGCGGCGGCGGCCGCGGCGCAGGTGGCACGAACGACTTCGGTCAGGTCGCTGGTTTCCGCGGCCTTCGCTTCCGCTCCGGCGGCGGCTTCTCGGGCCACCGTCAGCATGGTGCCCTCGGTGGGCTTGATGACGGCCCGGTAGGCGACGTCCGCCCCATGGCGAAAGGCCTTCGCCAGCCCTTTCGCGTCGACCGCCGGCGTGGTGCCGATGCCGACGCAGAAACCCCGCAAAATCTGCGAGAGGATCACCCCGGAGTTCCCGCGGGCACCCATGAGCGCCCCGTGCGCCGCCCGCCTGGCCATGCGCGAGAGGTCGGCGTCGTCGACGTCGCGAATGTCTTCGACGGCCGATTGCAAGGTGAGGAGCATGTTGGTGCCCGTATCCCCGTCCGGGACGGGAAAGACGTTGAGGGCGTCCACCTCGTCCCGGTTGACCGTCAACCAGGCCAGCGAGCCGAGCAGGGCCTCTTTGAACAGACGTCCGTCGCATTCGGTGATGGGCACGGTCGCGGCGCCGGTCAGGCTTGGGATTTCAGCTGCCGCCGCTCCCGCTGACGTGGATTCCCTGGACATTGACGTTGACTTCCACGACCGGAAGGCCAAGGGTGCGCTCCACCGAATAGCGGACCGCGTTCGAAAGGTTGTTGGCCACCTCCGAGACCCGGGTTCCGTACTCGACGATGACGTACAGGGAGACGGCGATCCCGTCATCGCGGACCTCGACCTCGACGCCCCGGTGCAGTTTGTCGCGGTGCAGCCGTTCGGCCAAACCGTCGCGCAAACCGCGGGCGGCCATGGCCACAACGCCGTAGCAGCCCGCCGCCGCGTGCCCGGCAATGGTGGCGACGACATGGCGTGACACCTCGATCCGCCCGAGGTCTCTGGATTGGATCAGCGTCCTCGGCGGCTTCCCGGTGCGTTGCGGGTTGGCCTTCGTCTTAGAGTCCATCGTGTGCTACTATGTGACGCTGATTTCGCCTCAATCATACGCGATGGTCATCGAGGCGCCAAAGCAAACCAATTCCATGGCACAACGCTGCGCGATCTGCGGTAAGGGGCCCCAATACGGGCATCACGTGAGCCACTCGAAGGTGCACACGAAGCGCCGCTTCATGCCCAATTTGCACAAGGCCCGGGTCACGATCGACGGCCGTCCCCAGACGGCCCTGGTCTGCACCCGCTGCCTTCGCACCCAGGCCAAGTCGGCCTAGTCCACCCTTGCGGCGCCGGCGCTCGCCGGTTTTGACCGACGATCGAGTTGCAGTGATTGCCACGATGCAAAAACCGCCGCAGCTCCTCCCGACGAAGCTCGAGGATGGCCAAGCGCCCGGTATCAAATACCGCATCGACGGCGAGCTTGTCCCGGTGCTGCATACCTGGCTCGACGGGACCCTGCCGGTCTACTTCGAGCATCATGTCGTGCTCTGGAAGGACCCAGCGCTGAACATCGGCATTCGCGCCATGAAAGGCGCCTTCAAGCGGATGGTCGCCGGCATGCCGATCTTTCTCACGGAGGCGCATGGCCCGGGTGAGATCGCCTTCTCGCGTGACGGCGCCGGCCATCTCTTCCCCCTCCACCTGATGCCTGGAACCGCGGTGCTCGTTCGGGAACACCAGTTCCTGGCGGCAACCGGAAATCTCGATTACACCTTCAACCGGGTGAAGGGCGTGAGCAACATGCTCTTAGGCTCAACAGGATTCTTCGTCGATCGCTTCAGCGCCAGCCACCAGGAAGGTGTCCTCTGGCTGCACGGCTACGGCAACGTTTTCCAGAAGGACCTGGCCCAGAACGAGCAGATCGACATCGAACCAGGTGGCTGGGTCTACCGCGATGAAAGCGTCCGCATGGACGTTCAGATGTTCGGGTTGAAAACCGGCATCTTCGGCGGCGGTGGGAACATGGTCTGGAATCGCTTCACTGGCCCGGGGAGGGTCGGCATCCAGTCGATGTATCTCCACATGCCCACCAGCGAGTAGCGGTCCCCTTAGCGCAACTCCTGGATTGCGGTTTTCATCCCCTGGGGGTGACTGAAGACGAAGCTCCCTGCCACCAGGACGGTGGCTCCGTTCGCGGCGCACGACGGGCCCGTCCCGGCATTCACGCCGCCGTCGATTTCGATGTCCAGCTTGGGGTTGAGCCGGTCACGTAGAGCGCGCGCCGCCTTGATCCGTTCCAGGCTGCCGTCGATGAATTTCTGGCCGCCCCATCCGGGGTTGACGCACATCATGACGAGCAGGTCGGCGTTTTTGAGGACCGGTTCGACGAGCACCAGCGGACTACCGGGGTTGAGGCACACGCCCGCCCGCAGGCCGGCCTTGCGGATACTCTCCAGCACGCGGTGGATGTGCCGCGTCGCCTCCACGTGGACCGATAGCGTCGTCGCGCCCGCATCGCGAAATGCTTCGATGGTGCGCTCCGGATTCTCGATCATCAGGTGGACGTCAAAGGGCAGTTTGGCGTAACGCCGGCAGTGCTCGACCGTGCGCGGCCCCATCGTGATCGGGGGGACGAAATGCCCGTCCATCACATCGAAGTGCACCCAATCGGCGCCGGCCTGCTCCAGGGCGGCGACTTCCTCGCCCAGCCGGCTGAAGTCGGCCGATAGAAGCGAGGGCGAGACCAGCACTAGCCGACGGTCGGAATGGCGATGGTCACGGGAGCGTCGAAGTGGTGATAGTTGATTTCGATGTGCGCGGTCGCGTGGATGCTCGTTCCGGCGGGCACGCCACTACTCGATCCACTCGGCGCGCCGACCGCACCCATCAACTGGTTGAGGTCGACCGTGTAGTCGGCATCCGTAGTGACGCGCCGCACCAGGTGGTCATCCTTCCCAAACCAGACCTCGACCGTCATCGTCCCGCTATTCAGGACCTGCTCGATAGCCGCCTTGGCCTGCGGGTTCTTCACTGTGGCTGCGTCGAAACTGGCGAGCAGCTTGTCTTTATCGGGTATCAGCCGGTAGTGGTGCACCTTGGTGCCGTCGGCCATCGTCGTATCGCCCAGGTCCTTGATCGATTTCACGTTCTTCAGGAGCTGCGCATAGGAGAGCGGGTCAGGCTGACTTAGCTGCCCGGTCATGGCGCTCGATTGCGCGGAGCTCTCCCATTTCTGCGTGATCGGGTTCCTTACATACGCCTGGCCGTTGGCGACCACGACTTCGGTCGTAATCGATAGGCCGGCCAGCTTGGCGTTGATGGTCGCGTGATATCGGTCGGGGAACTGGGCCTCGCCGTTGCCGGTCATGTCCAGCGCGACCGAGCCGGCGCCGCTCCCGCCGTGGCCGAACATCTGGCCCAGCTGGGCCGGAAACGTCATCTTGACGTTGCCCACGAGGTCAAACTTCGCCGCCTTCAGCTGGCCGGCCCGCTGCGCCGCGGCCGACAACGCCTGCGCCGGGGTTTCCGGCTTGGCCAGCGGCGAGGCGCAGGCGGCCAGCGCCACCATCATCAGCAGGCCGAGGACAAGGCGTTTCACGGGGCGTCTTGAGTATATCGGCGCCGAAACGCCTTCCCTTCGTCCCGGAGCAAGACCCTGCTACGAGGGTGCGACAGACGGCACGGTCACCGTGACGGGCGCGTTGAAATCGTGGTAGTTGATCGTGGCATGGACCACCGTATGCACGGTGGCGCCCGCCGGTATTGGGAAGCCCGGCGGGAGTTGCTGGCCCGACGCCGCCATGACCTTGCCCAGGTCGATCGTGGCATCGGTGTCGTTCTTCATCTGGTGCAGCAGGTGATCGTCCTTACCGATCCAGACCTCGAGTTGGATGGTGCCGCTTTGCAGCATCGAGAGGACGAGGTCTTTAGCTTGCTGCGTGGAGGCCTGGTCGGCCAGCTTGTTCTTGTCCGGCACGATCTGGTAGTGATGCACCGCGCTGCCATTCAGCGTCGTGTCCCCCAGGTCCTTTATCGATTGGGCGGTTTTCAGGACGGCGGCGCTCGACAGCGGATCCGCCTGGTTCGTGAATTGACCGAACGACGCGGCGCTCGCCGGTTGCGTCCAGCTGCCGCTTGTTGGGTCTTTGATGTAGATCTTGCCGCCAGCAAGAACCATGTCGGTGCTGACGCTGATCCCGCCGCTTTTCACCTGGAGCGACATGGAGGCCGTGTCAGGGAACTTGGCATCCCCCTTACCGCTCATGTCGATGCTGAAGTTCGAAAGCGAGGCCCCCGCAGCGCCGAGCTGGTCGGTGAATGAGGCCGGGAATTGCTCGAGGATGGTGGCCGTCACATCGAACTTCGCCGAATGCAACTGGCTCATCTTGTCGCTCGCCGTGCTGACAACCTGCTGCGGTGTCTCGGATACCTGAGCGACCGCCCCGCAAGCCGAGAGCACCACCATCGCGCAGGTGGCCGCAAGCATGCGCCTCATCAATTCTGAGTATATGCGGCGGCGATCCAAGCCGGTAAGTCGGCAAGGCGCTCGATCACATGGGTCGGGGCGATTCCGGGGATCGCGATCGCTCCCGGATGGCGCAGCCAGACCGCCGGGATGCCGGCGTTCAGCGCGCCAGCCACGTCGGTGTCCAGTCGATCCCCCACCATCAGGGTCTGGTCCAGGGAGACCCCCAGGCGGCGGGCCCCCTCGGCGTAGATGGCGGGATCGGGCTTGGCCTTTCCAAAGTCCCGCGAGGTGACCAGGGCATCGATCAGGCGGCGGATCCCCGCCTTTTCGAGGACATCCGCCAGTTCAGCATCGCCCGAGCCGACGGTGTTGGAGATGACACCCAGCCGGTAAAGCGGCTTGAGCGCGGTCAGCACCTCGAGCGCATCCGGAATCCGGATGAGCGCCATCTCCCACAGGTGCTTACCCGGCTCCTCAACGAGCAGCGTGTTGCCGGCGTCGAAGAAGATCCCCTGAAGGGGCATCAGGCGGGCGACGGCATCGGCTGCGGCTGGCGGGCACGAAGCTGGCCGCAGGCGGCATCGATATCGAGCCCTCGCGTGGCGCGGATGGTGGTCGAAATGCCAGCGGCCTGCAGGATGGCTTGGAACGCCTGGGCCCGCGTCTTCGAGGGCGGCGCCAGCGGGCTGCCGTCGATCGGGTTCATCGGGATCAGGTTGATGTGGCTGAGATGGCGACCGACGACGCTAGCCAGCCGGCCGGCCTGCTCGGGACCGTCATTGACGCCCTGCAGCAGGACATATTCGTAGCTCGTGCGCCGGCCGGTTCGGTCCGCATGGGCCCTTGCCGCGCCGACGATGGCCGCGATCGGGTATTTGCGGTTCACCGGGATCATGCTGCTGCGCAACGCATCGTCTGGTGCGTGCAGCGAGATCGCCAGGTTGACCGGCAGCCCCTCGGCACTCAGCCGCTCGATGAACGGTACCAGCCCGATTGTCGATACCGTGACGCGCCGCGGACTGAAGTTGAGGGTGTCGGGGCGGGCCCAGCGCCGAATGGCGCCCACGACCGCGCCGTAATTGTTCAACGGCTCCCCCATCCCCATGAAGACGACGTTCGTCAGCGAGCGCTGCGTCTCGCCCAGGTCGCGGCTGGCATGGAGGAACTGGTCGACGATCTCGGCTTCGCTGAGGTTTCGATCGAAGCCGGATTGGCCGGTCGCGCAAAAGCTGCATCCGATCGGGCACCCCACCTGCGAGCTGACGCAGATCGTGGTGCGCGCCCGCGACCGCTCGGTGGCCTCGTAGTGCATCACGACGGTCTCGATGGTCCGCGCGTCGGCCAGTTTGAATAGATACTTGACCGTCTGACCGCGATCCGCAGCGCGCTTCAGCTGCGGCGCGACGGTGCTGAACGCGAATGACCCTTCGAGCTGGCGACGCGCCGACGGCGGCAAGGTTCGCATGGCATCGAAGGACGGGGCGAGCCGCTGCCAGAACCACTGCCGGGCCTGCTCGGCCCGATAGGGTGCCTCGCCGCCCGCGGTCAGCTGGGAGAGGACCTCGGCTGGGTCGGCGGTCGCGAACGGCGCGTACTCAGTCGCGACGGCCGTTTCCGAACAAGAGGGAGACGTAGGGCAGCACGGTCAGCACCGCACCGAATTCTACCGAGCGGCACCGAGCGCGAGCCGCGCATTCGTCGATGAACTGAGGCTGACTTGTACCGATTTTTTCACGCAGCGTGAAAGGTTCCCGCGTGGGGGTTCGTTTCACCCTCATCGGGGCACTCCCCGAAACCATGATCGAAGAGCCACAGCGACTCACCATGTCGGATGTGTTCAGCCTTTTCGGCCGCCACGCGGAGGACACCCGCTGGGTTGCTTCGGCGGATTCGCAAGAATACCTGGCCGTTGTCCTTTACCTGGTACAGCGGAACAACGCACGCTGACGCTAGCGTCGCGTCTCGATTTGTGATAGCATCTCTGTTAAGTTAACTACTGGTTAGGTATCAAGATGTCCGAAAAGCTGACTCTGACCGAACTCTTTGCCCTCTTCGGGCGGACCACCGACGAGACCCGTTGGGTTGGCTCCGCCGATTCCGAAGAATACCTGGCGGTCGTCACCTACCTTGTCCAGCGCTCGGGCGCCCGCTAGCTCCATCTTGGGAACCGCTAGCCGCGAACGCGGGTGACGCGGGCCATGACGAAGTAGCCACGATCGGGCCACGACCCGTCTGAAAGCACGGGGCCGTTGCGTTATAGGGTCATACTCGGGCTACGGTCATCGGTCCTGAGGGAAACAGCAACAATGATCACTCTGCTCGCGGCGCGGATCCGGATGCGACTGGGCTGGCAGGACAGTGAGAACGGCCAGGCCCTGATCGAGTATTCCCTGATCATGGTGCTCGTGGTCTGCGTCATCCTGGTGACCCTGATCGTGCTTGGCAACCAGGTCAAGAACACCTACTGCAACATCGCCGGCGCCGTCGTCGGCGCCTAGGGCTGCGTCACCGCTACCGCCGGATTTCCCATGACCACCGCGCCCGGTGCGACGTCAGCGGCAACCAGTGCCCCCCAGCGAACCACCGCCCCCTCCCCCACCGACACGCCCTTGAGGATGGTCGACTTCCCCTGGATCCAGGCGTTGCGTCCGATGCGGATCGGGCGCCGGGTCACCGGTTCGCTGCCCTGGCGACGCTCCCGCCCGACGGCGTGAAAGTCGGTGTCCACCAGCAGGCAGGGACCGAGGATGGCGTCGTCGTCCACGACGATCGCGCTGGCCGACATCAGGCCGGCGCCATCGATTTCCACGCGGTCTCCGATGTCGATTCGCGCGTCCGCGCCGAAGGTGAGCAGCGCGCTATGGCCGGACGTATTCCGGACCTGCACGTCTCGACCGAAGCTGACGCGGCCGGGGCCCCGGATGCGCAGCCGCCAGGGGGCGGTGAAGCCAGGCCCGAAGGTGTGGCGGCGATAACGCAGGCGCAGGTACAGGGTGCTGAGGCTCACGTTGGTAGAGGCTCTGCCCGGGAAGGGAGTTGAACCCTTACAAGCTTGCGCTCACAGCCCCCTCAAAGCTGCGTGTCTACCAATTCCACCACCCGGGCGAGGGCGAATGCGATTTTAACCCGATCAGCCGGTTTCCATGGGCCGAGCGACCGATTCAGCGCGGCGACGCCGGCCCTAGGCTGCTCTTACGGGGCGCGAGAGGCACCGCTCGCGCCCTTTCTCGCCCACGGCTTAAGGGCCGCCACGAGCTTGTAACAAGCGCCGTAATCCTGCCTGTCTATGGTGGGATCCAGTCCCCAACCGCGTCCCGGCTGATGTGACCCTGACGCGACAAGAGTCATCACATCGTAAAGAGGAATCGTAAGGAAATGAATGACGAGGGCCATATATCTTTGCCGGCTCTCCAGTCGGACCTGAGCCAGCAACCGCAGGTCCAAATCCATGGCGGCCGGTCCGCAGCGCGACGCGCGATGGCGGCCGGAAGAGAGGGGTTAAATATCGTCAACCGCTACCGGATTCTGATCGTCGACGACGATGCCATGGCGCGCGAGATCCTCAAGCGGATCCTCGAGCACGCGGGCTACGAGGTCATGACCGCGGGCAGCGGCCCCGAGGCACTGCGCAAACTCCACGAAGGCATCCCCCATCTGGTCGTCGTCGACCTGATGATGCCGGAGATGGACGGCTTCGAACTCTGCCGACGGATCAAGAGTCACCTCGACGTCCCGATCGTCATCCTCAGTGCCGTCGCGGCCATCGAGAGCAAGGTCGAAGGCCTGCAGATGTACGCCGAGGACTACATCGTCAAGCCGTTCGAAAAGGAAGAGCTCGTCGCGCGAGTGCAGCGCGTGCTTCGCCGCTACGGCGAATCCGCCGGTGTCGAGCAACCCGAAGTCGTCATCGACCAGGAGCTCCAGATCAACTTCGTGCAGCACTGGGCGCGGGTCAAGGGCCAGCAGGTGACCCTGACGCCGACCGAGTCCAAGCTGCTCTTCCTCCTCGTCCGGAATGCCGGACGCGTGGTGACCAACGAGACGCTACTGGCCAAGGCCTGGGCGGGCGACGAGGAAGCCTACGAGGAAGGGCTGCGGGTGCACATCTCGCGGCTGCGCAGCAAGATCGAGGCGAACCCCAGCAAGCCGGTCTACATCCAGACGAAGCGCGGCGTCGGATACCGCTTCAGCGCCAAGGTCAACTACCCCGCGGGGCAAGAACCGATGGCGCTGGCAGGATGAGCATGCGCACCCTGGTCCTCGGCCTGCTGGTCTTCATCCTCTCCTTCCCGCTCCTCATGCACTAGAGCAAGGCTGTGAGCGCGTGGTCGGCCAGATGAGCCGGTCCGTTTGCCGAAAATGTTGGACCTGGCACGGGAGCGGCGCGACGCTATGCCCGCGGTGTGGGGCTCCACTCGTGTCCGGGACCGCGCCCGAGACGTCCGGCACCCCGAATCCACCCGGCGCGGTCGTCACATCCCGGCGGGCCCAGCCGGGCGCAACGCCCACTGCGCCCGCAGCAGCCACGCGCCCGTCAACGTCGGCGGGCGCGGCGAGTCGGTCACTTCAGCCGAATGACGTCGACCACGATCGCGGGCTCCGCGGCGCTGGTCACCGAGTGCCGGACGCCGGCGGTCAGTGTCGAGTTTATCACGGTCAACCACGGGAACCTCACGGACATGATCGCGTTGAGCGCCGCGTCCAGCCAGTTCGATCACCTGCGCGACACGTCGCTGCAAGCCTTGCTCGACTCCTAGCGCTGGAACTAGACCACTAGACTCGTCCGCGTGACGCACGCCCTCGGACTTGGCTTCACCGTCTTCACGGTCATCTTCCTGCTGGAGCTTCCCGACAAGACGGCGCTCGCCGCCCTGCTGCTCGCGACCCGGCATCGGCCACTCCCCATCTTCTTCGGGGCAGCCGCCGCGTTCGTCGTCCAGAGCGCCGTGGCCGTCCTGGCCGGCTCACTGTTCAGCCTCCTTCCGCGTGAACCAATACGCATTGGCGCCGGGCTGCTGTTCCTGGTGATGGCGGCGCTGCTCGTTCGGCGCAACCTCCGCAAGGTGGAGGCGGCTGAGGAGCAATCGGTCGAGCACGAAGAGGCAAGGCACCGCCGGCCGTTCGTCACCGCCTTCACCGTGGTCTTCATCGCGGAGTGGGGTGATCTGACGCAGCTGGCGACTGCGGCGCTCCAGGCGCGCTATCAGCAGCCGCTGGTCGTCTTTGTCGCCGCCACGCTGGCGCTCTGGGCCGTCTCGGCCATTGCCGTCGGACTCGGAAATCGACTGGGCGCCTGGGTCCCGGCGCGCCCACTCCAGTTCGCCGCGGCCGGCGTCATGGTGCTCGTCGCGATCGCGCTGATCAGCGGCGTGCTCGGTTAGCCGGTCCGTCAGGCCGCGGTCGTGAGGTCGATCGCCTCGGGCACGGCCCGCTGCGGGATGGTGAAGGTGAAGTTGCTGCCCTGGCCGGGCGTGCTCTTTACCCAGATCCGTCCGCCATGCATCTCTACCAGCCGGCGAGAGATCGCGAGACCCAGGCCGGTGCCCTGATACTTCCCACTGATGCCGCTCTGGCCTTGCTGAAAGCTCTCGAAGATTCGCTCGGCATCTTCCGGCGGGACCCCGATGCCGGTATCGCGGACGCTGATCACCAGCTCCGCTCCCTGGCGTTCGGCCGTAACGCGCACGCCGCCCGTCTCCGTGAATTTGATGGCGTTGCCCAGCAAGTTCAGCAGGACCTGCTTGAGCTTTGGTCCATCGGCAAAGACGCGCCCGACCTCGGCGGAAACGCTGGCGGTCAGCTCGAGCTTCTTGTTCTTGGCCAGCGACCGCACGCTCTCGACGCACTCCGAAATCAGCGGCTCGACCTCGACCTCGCCGCGGTTGAGCTGCGCCTTGCCCGCCTCGAGCTTGGAGATGTCCAGCAGGTCGTTGATGAGGATCAGGAGATGCTGTCCATTCTGGGCGATGATGTCCACATCCTGGCGCTGGTCGCGCGTCAAGATACCGCCGTCGCCTTCGAGCAGCAGCTGCGAGAAGCCGAGGATCGAGTTCAGCGGCGTTCGCAGCTCGTGGCTCATGTTGGCGAGGAACTCGGACTTGTGCTGGTTCGCGCGTTCAAGCTCCGCGTTGACGGCCCCTAGTCGCGCCGTCTGCTCGGTCGCGAGGTGGAAGAGGTGCGCCTCCTGGATGGCGGTCGCGGCGTGCTGCGCAAAGAGCGTGAGCAGCTCGATCGTGTTGCGGTCCAGCGACCGCCGATGATAGATGGCGAGCACGCCCAACAACTGGTCGCCGACCACCATGGGGAAGCCGGCGAACGCCTGGATGCCTTCCTCCGACATCCAGGGATTGAGCGCGAGTTGCCGGTGGTTCGCCCGATCGTTGGTCACGATCGGCACGCGCAGCTCGGCCACCTGGCCGATCTCGCCCATGCCGCGCTCAACCCGTCCCGGGACCGGGGGTGCGTTTCGCGTCGTGTGATGGCTGGCCCGTCGCCACAGGGCGCCGTCACTCGGCTCCAGCAGCCAGATCTGCGCCGCGGCAAACCCGAGGTTGCCGGTGAGCGCGGTGGCCATGATGTCGAGCAACTCCGGGTCAAAAAGCTTCTGATTCATCTGGTCGATCGAGCGGTTGAGCAACTCGAGCCGGCGGGCACGCTTCTCCGTCTCCTCGAACAGGCGGACGTTGCGAAGCGCGACAGCCAGCTGCTGGGCAAGCACCTCGAGGGCCTCCTCTTCCCAGCGGGTGAGTCGTCGCGGGTCTTCCCGCGTCTGCAGATGGAGCACGCCCGAGACCTTGCCTTCCAACAGCACTGGGGTACCGAACACCCAGGCGTAGCCGGCGGTATTGAGCGCCGCCAGGTCGAACAGCGGCGTCTCGCCGAGCGCGACGAGACGGCGCTCCCGGACGACCCGGCCCACGATCCCGTCGCCGGCCGAGATGGTCGTGCCTTCAACGGCTTCCGGAAGCTGAACCGCTGCCCGGAGCGTAAAGACCCCGCGCTCTTCGTCGAGCAAGACGATCGCCCCCGAGTCCATCTGCAGAATCTCCAGGCCACAGCGAATGACCGTGTAGAGCATTCGCGATACATCGAGCTGGCCGACCAGCTCGCCGAGCACGTTGCGCAGCTGCTCGGTTTGATCGAGCCGCCGCCGGGTCCCGCGGATCTCACTGTTCATCGCCCGGACCACGGCGCCCAGGCCGGTGATAACGGCGACCGTGGGGATCGCGCGCAGGACCGAGTCGCGCACCGAGACGGCGAGGCCGAGATCGCTGGTCTGGAACAGGATGATGCCGGTAGCGAAGAACAGGCTGGTCCCGATCCCGCCCCAAAGGTCGAACCGAAAGACCGCTTCGGCGGCGACCAGAGCATAGAGAAGGTAGGGAAGGCTGGAGGACGGGCTCGCGAACAAGAGGATCCAGCCGGTGACGACCAGGTGATCGAGGGCCAGAAGGAGGACGGCCATCGGCCGAGCGAAGCGCGGGACGGCCTTCTTTTGCATCGCCAGCATCGCCACCCAGTTGTAGGCCGCCAGCAGCCCGGCGAGCAGGACGGTGACCGGCACCGAGGCCGAATGCAACCAGAAGAGCAGGCCGAGGGGGATCGCCAGTGCGGCGAACCGGAGTCGGACGAACTGGCGGTCGAGGGCAGTCATGCGAGCCCTCGCGTCCTATGCGGCCTGGTTGGTTTGAAGGTTGTTGATCATCTCCAGGAAGCGGTCTTTGCCGAAGTCCCCCTTCTGGATGATCGACTGGATGTTCCCCTGCAGACGCTCCCGGTCCTCGCTGCTGATGTTTTTCGCCGTATAGATAAGGATGGGGATCTTGCTGGCTTCCGGGTCCTCGCGAAGCTTGGAGACGACCTCGAAGCCGTCGACGTCGGGCATCATCAGGTCGAGGATGATCATGTCGGGCTTCTTCTTGAGCGCCAGCTCCAGGCCCGCCTTGCCACCGTCGGCGACCATGACTTCCATGTTGAACGGTTTGAGCATGGCCTTGACCAGACGGATGTTCTGCGGATCGTCGTCGACGATCAGGATCGATGAGGGCGTCTTCTTGCCCTTCTTGCCGTCTGCCAGCAGGTCGAACTTGACCATCATCTGGAGCAGCTGCTGGCGGTCGATGGGCTTGGTGAGGAAGTCGGCCTGGCCGATGTCGAAGGGCAGCGATTCCTTGTTGACCTTGGAGGTCAGCACGATGGGGATATCCTTCGTCTTCGACTCGCGGCGCAGGTCGTAGACCAGGCCGCTGCCACCGTTGGGCGGGAGCTGGGTATCGATCAGCACGGCCAGCGGCTGGAGCTGCACCGCCTTGCGCAATGCCTCCTGCGCGCTGGCGGCAATAACCACCTCGTAGCCGGCATGGCTGAGGAAGGGCTCGATGCGCTCCTTCACCGCCGGGTCGTTGTCGGCGACCAGGATCACGGGTGCCTTCGTACCGGCCCCGACGGGCGGCATCATTTGGACCGGCCGCTCCTGGATGCCGGCCTCCTGCTTGGCGAACTCGATCAGCTCGCGGATGTGCTCCACCAGCCGCTTGCCGCTCTCGTTGATGTGGGCGACAAACTCGCGCCGCTCTTCGGGCGTCGTCTTGTTCGCCTTTTCGTCGAGCAGGATCTCGGAGAAGCCGATGATGGCGTTGAGTGGCGAGTTGAGGTCATGGCTCTGGTCGTAGATGACGCGGAACTTGGCCTCGAAGTCGCGTTTCGCCTGGCTCAGCGCCGGCGCCGCGTCCTTGTTCTTTCCGCTGGCGGTCAACTCCACCTTGAGACCCTCCAGCTGCGCCTGCATGGCGCGCTTCTCCGCCTCGTAACGGGCCAGGACCTGGCTCGTCGGCGGGGTGCTGCCGGCGGCTTTGCGGGCCTCGTCGAGCTGCGCCTTGAGTGAGGCCTTTTCTCGCTGCCACGCCTGGTCCAGCTCCTTGGCCTCGACCGCACGCTGGCTGTGCAGCTCGTTCGTCTGCGACATCATGTCGGAGAGCTGTGCCTGGATCCGCTCCAGGTCGACCTTGAGCTGGTTCTTTTCGGCGGTGAGCCGCTGCTCGCGGCTGGTCCATTCCTCAGCCTTGCGGCCGGTCTCCCCGGCAAGGTCGGCGTGCAGGGCCTTGATCTTTTCGTAGTCCCGCTGCGTCGCGGCCAACCTGGCCGACGCTTCGGCGACCTGCTTCTTGAGCGTGGATTTCTCCTCCGCGAACGACGCCTCGCGGCTCTGCCAGTCCTTCTCGAGCGCCTTGACCTTGGTCAGCAGCGCCGAGCGCTCGTCACTGAGACGCTGGAATTCCGCCTCGGCCTTATCCAGATCGGCGCCCTTCTTGCGGGCTTCTTCCAACTGGCTCTGCAGCAACTTGCGATCGGCTTTGAACTGCGACTCGGCGGCCTGCGATCCCTGCTCCAACCGGGCGACATCCGCGATCAGCCGCTGCCGCTCTGCCTGCCATTTGTCGCGGGCGGCCTTGAGCGGCTCGATCTCGGTCTGAGCAGCCTTCAATTGCTGTTGCATTTGAGTGGTGAGATCCTGCAGCCGCGCCTTTTCCTCGGTGAGCGCGGCCCTGGCTTTCTGCCACTCCTGCTCTAGCTGCGCCTGCTTGGCGACGGCGTTGTCGCGATCCTTCAGTAAGGTCTCGCGATCCACGGCCCATTGGAGCTGGGACGACTGCAGGCTGTTGAGGTCGTCCTCCGCGATCTTGAGGTCGGCCACCAACTTCTTCTGGTCGCCCTCGTACTTCTGGGCAAGCTGCATCCGCTCCTGTTCGAGCTGCCGGAGCTGGCCGCGGCGCTCCTCGTCACGGGTCTTGGCGCGGGCGACGTCGTCCTTCAGACGGGCGAGCTCGACCTGGGCCCGGTCGTGGCTCTGCTGGAGATCCTGGTGCCCCTGCTTCAGTGACTCATGCTGGTCGAGCAGCGCCTGGCGCTCCTTGGCGCGCTCGTCGTCACGGCTCTTGGCACGCGCGAGGTCATCCTTGAGGCGACCGAGTTCCGTCTGGGTCCGCTCGTGGCTCTGCTGCAACGCGCCGTGGCCTTTCTTGAGCGATTCATGCTGCTCGAGGAGCGCCTGCCGGTCCATCGCCCACTGCAGCTGGGCGTTCTGCAGATCGTCGAGCTCCTGCTGCTTGGCGTCGAGCTGTCCTTTGACCAGCTCCAGCTCTTTCGCGTTGTCGGCGAGCTGGGCACCCATGTCATCCTGCAGCGTCTGGAGATGCGCGACGAACTCCTGGTTCTGCTGCAGAATGTCGGCGAAGGATTTAGCCTTGGGCGCCTCGGGGCTCATCAGGCGGCTTTCCGTCCCTGTTGCATGTAGCGCTCGACCGCGGACCGCATGGCGTCGAGGTGGGCGCTCATGGCGCCCAGCTGGTCGACGCGCTCCTGTTCCAGCTGCTTGAGCTCCTCGGCCCGGTCGGATTCCCGTTCGATCGATTGGCGAAGCTCACGCTCCAGACGCGCAATCTCCGCCTGGGCCATCTCGTAGGCATTTTTCGTGTCGAGGAGTTCCTTCTTGCGGGCGTCGTCTTCGTCGATCAGGCCCTGGAGATTCTTGAACAGCTCCTGGTTGAGCTGCAGGATCTCCGGGTACGACCGGCTGGCCGTGGGTGTGGTCGTTGGGGTCGGCTCGCTCGCCTTGTTGGTCGGCTTTCCTGACTGTTCGCTCATTACGCGGTCTTCAGCCGCCCCTGCTGCAGGTAGCGGCTGACCTCCCCGGGTAGGCCTTGCGGATCAACGGGCTTCGGAATGTAGCCGTCGCACCCGGCGCCGAGGATCTTCTCGCGGTCCCCGGCCATGGCGTGCGCGGTCAGGGCGACGACGACGACGCCGGCCATCCGGGGATCGGATCGTATTTTGCGAGTGACCGCCAGCCCATCCTCTCCCGGAAGCTGGATGTCCATCAGGACGATGTCCGGCAGCTCGCGGGTCATTTCGGCAAGGCACTCGGCGCCGCTGCCGGCCTTTCGCACGGTAAAGCCCTTTTTTTCCAGCAGGAACTGGGCCAACCGCAGGTTGACCGGGTTATCTTCGACGATCAAAACCTTGCCGGCGGTCACGCCCTGTCCTCCTTCGCCTCTGAACGATGTCCAGGCCCTTGATGGCGTGCAAGACGGCATCGGGCTCGGAGAGGCCAGAGGGTATAACGGCGCTCCACGCCGTCGCTGGCACCCTCGGTGAAACTTCACCCAGGGCCAGCAACGCGGGCTGGCCGGGCAGGCCCCGGAGCCCCAGCACCCACTCTGGCTCGGGGGGCGCCAGCACGACCACGTCGGGAGCGGCCGCGCGGGCCTTTTCCAGCGCTTCCTGCAGCCCGG
>DASZZN010000019.1 GCA_035544955.1 Candidatus Dormiibacterota bacterium | reverse complement strand
GGGCGCTTCGTTCCCGATATCCCAATCGGGTAAGGTAGGTGGTTCAGTTTCGAGGATTGTTCTCGGTGCCTCCGTCGATCCAACACCAGCGCTCGGCCGGCCGGACGTTGCGCATCGTCTGTCCTAAGCCGGCAGAGCCGGAACCAAAGAGGGGATAGCATCGTCCGCCGGTGCCAAAGCTGTCGAGAGCCAGATGACGGGGTCGCTCACCGAGCGCTATGACGATCGGATCGCCGGCGTGCTGTCCTGTTACGACCGGGTGGTGGTGACCGGGACGCTTCCCACGGTGTGCTACGCCGCGGGAATGACGAAGTTTCTCTACGCGATCGGGGTTCGCATCTTCGATTACCCGCAGTTTGCCTCGACGCTGCGCGACCGCGTGCGCGAGCGGGCGGCATCGCTGGCAGCGCAGGCGGGGATCACGATCGAGCACATCGCCAAGAGCCACATCCGCAAGGAAGCGGTCGTGGCGGAGGTGCTGAAACGACGTGGCGAACACCCCGGCCTGGTGCATGTCATCTCGGCGATGGAGGCGTGCGGCGCCTACCAGCCGTGGCATGACAAGCAGACGCACAAGACCTTCGTGCGGCCGGACAGCGGCAAGTGCCTACACTACTATTTCTATTTCATTGATGCCGAGCTTGGCCTGGTTTATCTGCGGGTGCCGACATGGGCACCGTTCCGCCTGCAATTCTACTGCAACGGTCACAGCTGGCTGGCGCGTCAACTGACGGCAGAAGGCATCGGCTTCACCGCCGCCGACAATGCCTTCATTCGTATCGATGACTGGCAACGCGCTCAGGATCTGGCCGACCGGTTGTCGCCCGACCGGCTACACCTGGTGCTTGACCGCTATGCCGCGCAGTGCTGCCCGGTGCTCGACATATTCCGCCAGTCCTACCACTGGAGCCTGATGCAGGTCGAGTACGCAACCGACCTGGTCTTCCGCTCAGTCGGGACGCTCAGGCCGCTCTACCAACATCTCGCCCGCGAGTCGGTGCTGAGCGTCAAGGCGGAGCAGATCGCCAGCTTTCTCGGCCGTCAGATCAGCCCGCAACTGGCCCAGGAGATCGGTTCTCAGTTTTCCACTCGCATCGAGGGGACCTGCATCAAACACCGCTTCGCCAGTTCCTCGATCAAGATGTACGACAAGTACGGCTGCGTGCTCCGCATTGAGACGACAATCAACGACGTCTCCTTTTTCAAGCACCACCGCAAGGTGGAACATCGGCAGGGGCCGCCGACGCGGGTCCTCGCCCCCGTCAAGAAGACCATCTACAGCCTGATTGACCTACGTGAGATCATGCTCGGCTGCAACCGCCGCTATCTGGCGCACCTCGCAGCGCTCGACGACTTCTCGGCCGGTGTCCGTGCCCTCGACCGGCTCACCAAGCCGCGCACCGTCGAGCAGAAGACCCTCAAGGGAATCAACTTCTTTGACCCGGTCGATAATGCCTTGCTGCACGCGCTACAAAACCCGCGGGTCAACATCGCCGGCATCCGCCGCGCCGACCTGCTCCCGCTGCTCGACCAACTCTCTCCCGATCGCCTCTCACGCCAGCTTCGCCGGCTCCGCGACCTCGGCGTAATCAAGCGGGTCGCTGGAACCTATCGCTACTACCTCACCCGCATTGGCCGCGCCGCTACCGCAGCGCTCTGCCGTGTTACTCAGACCGTGATCATCCCGGCGCTCGCATAAACCAAAAAATCTGTGCAGGAAGTCTCAAGAGTCAGGTCGTTAGAGACTAATCAGCTTCCACCTCCGGGTGACTGGCGCGGTTGGCTCCTTCTGGCCGGACGAGGTTTTGGCAAGACTCGAACTGGCGCCGAGTGGGTTCGGGACCAGATTAGGTCAGGCAAACGCCGGATTGCTCTCGTGGCTCCGACGGCAGCCGATGCCCGCGATGTTATGGTCGAGGGTGAGAGC